>JAUMYD010000050.1 GCA_030528765.1 Bacillota bacterium | reverse complement strand
CAAGAATCCCCTTTATGCCGCTGATACCGGCATAAATTTTACCAAAGGAAGCTTCCTTCAGCCAAGTCTGCACAACGCCGCAAACGCTATTATTGATGACGGCAGAAGGACCGCCGCTTTGGGCAACGATGGCATTTCCTTGCAAAACCATGGGATCACTCCTTTACTGGTGTTTAGTTATTAAGTTTTTCCGGCTCTTCCACTATCTCATCCGCACTTAGCGTGATGGATTTGATTTTTTGCGGGCTGAGCGGACGATCTGCTGCACCGGTGGGAACTGTAGCGATCTCATCAACAACCTCCATACCACTGATTACACGGCCAAAGGCTGCATACTGCCCATCCAGGAAAAAGCCATTTTCATGCATGATGAAAAACTGACTGCCCGCACTGTTGGGATCCATTGCTCTGGCCATAGAAATCACACCGCGCTTGTGGCGGAGCTCGTTGGGAAAACCGTTGTTTTTAAACTCACCGCTGATGCAATACCCGGGGCCACCCATGCCGCTTCCGTTGGGGCAGCCTCCCTGAATCATGAATCCGCTGATCACCCGATGAAAAATCAGTCCATCATAAAAACCTTTGCTTGCCAACGAGAGAAAATTTTTCACAGTATTGGGTGCATGTTCCGGCATCAGCTCGATCTCAATTTTTTTCCCATTTTCCATTTCAATAATAACCATAAGAATCTCCTTTTTATGTGTTTTTCTGAATCGAAGCCCCTTTCCGAAAGCTATTGTTTGTCAAGGGGCCTGGCAACAAGGTAAGCAGCTAAGAAAGGAAATAAACCAGCAGGGATACGCCATTCCAAATCGCGTGGGCCACTGCACAGTAAAGCAAATTTCCCCATCGGGCATAAATGATATTAAATCCGAGCCCCCCAATGAAGAGCGGAAGAAATGCGGCCAAATTCAGATGCAGCGCAGCGAAGATCAGGGAAGACAGGAGGATCGCCGGCCAGATCTTCAATCGTTTTAAAAGGGCAGGATACAAAAAAGCCCGAAATAGCAGCTCCTCCCCCAATGGGGCAAGAATGAGCAGCTGGATGAAAACGAGAAACATTTTCAGAGGGGTGTTTGCCTGATCAAGAATGAGCAGAACAGATTGCTCCTGCGACAGAGATTCCGGCAGGATCCAGAGCATCAGGGAGGACAGCAATATATTCAGCAGGGAAAGCAGCAAGCCGCCCAAGATTCCACCATGAAAAAGGCCTGCTTTTTCCGGCGGGAGAAAGCCAAGGCTTGGCAGCGCGCGAAAAGAATAAAGCTTTCTAAGAAGAAAGACCGGCGTGAAAGCCAAGCCTGCAATTTGCAAAAAAAGGGAGAAAAACTCACACCAGAAAGCCCCCTCTGCCTCTGTGCCCGGAAAAAGGGGAGGTAAGCTGGAAAGGAACAGCCCAATAAAAAAGGAAAAGATTACATCGGTCAGCCGCCAGGGAGCGCTTTGTCCCTGAATATGTGAGGATGGAAAAGCAGTTATGATCTTCATATTTTTAACTATATCAAATTGCGTAGCCGAAAACAAGCTGCTTTAAAAAAGGGGCAGAACGGGAATCCCGTTCCACCCCTTGAATCAGGCGAAGCTACTATACAGTGTAAGGCTCGATTTTTGCTGCAGCTTCCAAGCCCAGGTCGTATGCTTTGATGTTTGCGGGAACGATCTTGGCTTTGAAATTGCGCGCAAGGGATTCGATCATGGCATCGCGGGAGACCATGTTTGCAATACCATTCAGTACACCAAGGGCAACCACATTTGCAGAGAGATCAGAGCCCAGGTTTTCACGGGCAATTTCCGTGATCGGGCAACGATATACTTTTGCACCGGGGATTTCCTGACCAGCACCAACATCACCATCCAGAACGAGGATGCCGCCGGGAACCAAATCCTTAGCATACTTCTCATAAGCCTGAGGGCTCATGCAAAGCAGAAGGTTGGGATTCTCAACCTTGGGGAAGAGAATGGCTTTGTCAGAGATATTGACTTCTGCACGGGTAGAGCCACCGCGGGATTCAGGACCATAAACCTGAGACTGAGTGGCATTGCTGCCATCGATCAAAGCACCTTCAGCCAGAATAACAGCGCCCTTAATGACGCCCTGGCCACCGGTACCGCTCAAGCGGATTTTCCATTTCATTGCCATTATTTTGCACCTCCCTGAACACGTTCGCAAAGCGCAGCATAGCTTTCGCAATACTCCGGCGCTTCGTTGATTTCCTGCAGGATGCCGATGATCTGTTTATCAGCCAGCTCTTCTGCGCTCATCTTTTCCGCAGCAGCCTTCATAACGGTATGTTCCTTAATGTACTGCATCATATCTGCAGGGTTCGGGATGCCGTTGCGGCGGCCGTAGGAAATGGGGCAGGCTGCGATGACTTCGATCACGGAGAACCCCTTATGCTGATAACCGGCTTTGATCAGGTCAGTCAGCTGTTTGGCGTGGAAGATATCACCACGGGCGACAAAGCTGGCGCCGGCACCGATGGCCAGATCGCAGAGGTTGAAGCTACGGTCAATGGAGCCATAGGGAGCGGTAGTTGCCTTCTTGCCGAAGGGAGTCAGGGGGGAGAACTGACCGCCGGTCATGCCATAGATGTTATTGTTGATCACGATCAGGGTCATGTTAATGTTGCGGCGGCAGGCATGGATGAAGTGGTTACCACCGATGGCAGAGCAGTCACCATCGCCAGAGAAAACGAAAACATCCATATCCGGGCGAGCCATTTTCGCGCCGGTAGCAAAAGGCAGAGCGCGGCCATGGGCGGTGTGCAGGGTATGCAGATCCAAGTAACCGGTGATGCGGGAAGAGCAGCCGATGCCGGAAACGCCGATCATGTTGTTTTTATCCAGGCCCAACTCATCAACGGCGCGGGCCCAGGCGCTCATAACGATACCATTGCCGCAGCCAGCGCACCAGATATGAGGCAGATTATCACGGAAATATTTTTGATAGGCAGGTTTCATTATTTCAGTACCTCCTTGACCAGTTCAGCAACTTCTTCAGGAATGATCAGTTCGCTATCCACTCTGGAGAGAGGAATGACGGGGGTTTCGGAAGGAACGATGCGACGGACTTCGCGGGCATACTGTGCCATGTTCATTTCAGGAACGATGACAGCTTTTTTGCCGGCGCAGAGAGCCTTAATCTTTTCTTCATGAATGGGCCAGATGGTGATAGGTCTGAAAAGACCAACTTTCAGGCCCTGTTCGCGCAGTTCTTCCATAGCTTCCTGTGCGGAACGGGCAACGCTGCCGTAAGCGATCAGCAAAACATCGCAATCATCGGTGAAAAATTCTTCGGATTCGAAGATTTCCTCAACATGATCCTCGATCTTGCCGACCAGACGGCGGTTGAAGGTATCAACCACGGGCAGTGCGCTGGAATAGAAGCCTTTTTCGTTATGGGTCAGGCCGGTAATATGATAACGATAGCCCTGACCAAATTTTGCCATCGCGGGAACACCATCTTCGGTGTTTTCATAGGGCAGGTATTCTTCCGGAGCACAGCCAGGCTGTTTGCGATCAATAATCTCCAGTGCTTCATCCGGATCAACTTCGAAACGCTCACGGAGGTGACCAATTTCTTCATCCAGGAGGAATACAACAGGGGTACGATATTTTTCAGCCAGGTTAAAGGCTTTAATGGTCTGATAATAAGTTTCCATTACGGAGCTGGGAGCAATGGCAATCACGCTATGATCGCCGTGAGAACCCCAGCGAGCCTGCTGAATATCGCCCTGGGAGGACAGGGTGGGAAGGCCGGTGGAGGGCCCCATGCGCTGAACGTCAACGATAACGCAGGGAACTTCGGTCAGAGCAGCGTAGCCAACCAGTTCCTGCATGAGGGAGAAACCAGGGCCAGAGGTGGCAGTGAAAGCCTTTGCGCCGGTGGCAGCAGCACCGATAACAGCACCGATAGAGGCGATCTCGTCTTCCATCTGAACAAAGCGAGCACCGCAGGCGGGCATCATTTCTGCCATATGTTCAGCAATTTCTGTAGAAGGGGTAATGGGGTAGCCGGCATAAAAGCTGGCACCTGCTTTCAGTGCGCCCAGTGCGCAAGCTTCGTTACCCTGAACCAGTCTAACTTTTGCCATTTATTCCGCCTCCTTTTCCGTCACTTCAACGCAGAAATCCGGGCAGTGCAGTTCACAGCTGGCACAACCAATGCACTCCTCCGGTCTGGATGCTACAGCTTTGCCATCAGCAGCCCGGTCAAAAACATTTTTCGGGCACAGGCTGACACAAATGCCGCAAGCCTTGCAAAGCTTTGCAATAACTTGGACGTCAAAACTCTTTTTGGCCACGATCTTGGTACCTCCTAAGATATATTGAATAAACATTAGTAAAAGAAAAATGCTGATACCGCTTTAAAATAGAGAATAAGAATAGAATACACACACGAATATAGTATACCATAAGAAAAAGGAGTTTGCCTATCTTCAAGAATATTGTAAAAATTGACACTTATCAAGAAAGGCAGCAAGCTGGAATGATAACAGCTTGCTGCCTTTCAAAATTTTACGTATTCATTGGCAAGCGGACAAAATTGCGTCACAGAGTTGATGGCAAGCCTCCTGCACTTCCGGAGAAGGTGCTGTATCGAAATCCGTAGAGCCGGGCTGAATGCCGATCACAGCAACATCGGCAGAGGTTTCTTCCCGAAGATAATCAACCAAAACTGACAGAGGGAGCATGTGGGTTGAAAAATTTATACCTTTGATTCCGGCAGGATCCAAAAAACGAATCTCTGCCACAGCTGTTTCCATATAGGCTGCGTCAAGCAATAAAATCAAGTCCGGACGGTAGTCCCGCAGCACGCCGCAGAAATTCTCCGGTGCAGTGCTCCCTTCCAGGGCAAGCAGGCTACAATTCCCTGGTATCTTTTCGTTCAGTTCCGCTGCCACCAGCATACCGGCAGCATCATCTCCGCAGAGAACAGAGCCTGCACCCAGAACAGCAACTCTTTCCTTGTCGGAAAAAAGTTGTTCCAATTCCGCTTTCCAGCTCATTCCATCACGACCTTCAGATCATCCTTTTTCAGAACGCCCAGCTCCACATTCTGGGAGAAGGACAGGCATCCGCGACGGCAACTATCCACGCATTGCGCACAAAAAATGCAGTGACCCACGTTTAAATGGCATTCGAATTTTTTTTCATCTTTGGTGCCCACATTGAGGATTTTGATTGCGCCAGCCGGACAATCTTTAACGCAGAGATTGCAGCCTATGCAATGCTCAGAATTGTAGACCAGGCGCCCGCGATAGTGCGCTTCAATATCCAAAGGTGTATTGGGATAGGAAATCGTTGCCGGCTTTTTGAAGAGATGCTTTAAAGCCATGCCAGCAATCAGCCCGGGCCCATTTTTCATGTTTAGAGCACTCCTTTCAGAAACAGATTCAAAATGATCTGCACCAATGCAACGGGCGTTAAATATTTCCAGCAAAGGTCAACCATTTGCTCAATGCGCACACGTGCCATGATCGTACGGATCAAGGCTAAGATGAAAAGTACGATCATGGTCTCTATAACATAGAAGAGAAACCCGAGAACAATGGAATCCGCCTGCTGCGGCATGAAAACTGCAACAATAAGGGAAGCAACAACCACCAGCTCGCAATCGATGGCCAGGCGGAAAATGGCATAATAGCGACCGCTATATTCTACGAAGGTGCCGGAGGCCAGCTCTGTCTCTGCTTCCGAAAGGTCAAAGGGCACGCGTTCCAGTTTTCCCTGGCAGGCAACAATGGCTACCAGGAAAGCGGGAAGATTAATCAGCAGATAAAGTGGGTGCGCACTATAGTAAGCGGAAATCCCGGAAAGAGACCAGGTGTCAGCCAACAAAGCCGGTGCCAAAAAGGCCATGAAAAGCGGGACTTCATAGGAAAAGAGCTGCGTCAGGGCACGGACGGAACCAATCGTGGCGAACACACTGGTGGAATACCAGCCCGCCAGAAAGAAGCAGACCGTGGGGATCGCCAGCAAATACAGGATCACGATCAGGTCCCCATCGAAAGGATAAAGAGACTGCGGCTGAACGGTTGGAATATATAGATAAGAAACAGTGATCGCTACCAGAGAAAGAACGGGCAGCAGCGCAAAAATCTTCTTTGCAGCATGATCCGGAACAATGGCTTCCTTACCCAGCAGCTTCAGAAAATCAGCGAGCGGCTGATACCAATGCGGGCCGATACGGTTCTGCAAGCGAGCATAAATCTTTCGATCCATAAAGCTGAAAAATAAGGAATAGGCAATAAGGAACAATAAGCCCGGAAAAACAAGGATATGAAAAAGCCCTGAAATCATAAGCATCCTCCTGAAAAATCAGCGAATTATTTTCCGCTCCCTGAACTTGATCCGTTGCGGATCAAAGCCCTTTTCACGATAGAAATCAACGCTGTATCGGCGCAGAGCCTCCCAATCCAGGATATGCTGATGACCCGTATCCCGGTGATCCAAGACGATTGCCCGATCCGTGCAGGAATAGCAGGGGTCAATTGCTGCGATGATAATCGGTACATCAGCCAAATAATCCCCTTCCAGCATATGGGCAACACTGTGCCAGTTTGCTTCTGAAGCAGCGCGCACCCGTACCCGATCAGGCTTGTCCGTACCATTGCTTCTTACATAATGGATATCTTCTCCACGGGGCGCCTCTGTTCTGCTGAGAACCTCACCTTCCGGAATCCTGCGGGGTACATTGACTTTAAGCTCTCCTTCCGGCAAGTTATCCAGACCGAAGCGGATCAGCTTAATGCTCTCCATGATTTCTTTCACGCGAACCACGGCGCGGCCGAAAACATCGGAATGGTCATCGGTGACGATTTCCATAGGAAATTCATTATAAGCTGCATAATTTTCAACGACACGCACATCGGATGCAACAGAAGAAGCTCTGGCAACGGGGCCTACTGCCCCAAGGCGCAGCGCATCTTCATGATCCAGCTTGCCAATACCGCCCAGGCGGGCTGCTAGGGTGCTATCATGCAGAGTGAGATCAATATAATATTTGTCCTCTTCTTCGATGAAATCCAGCATCCTGCGGATTTCATGGCTTTCTTCCTTATCGATATCCCGTCGTACACCGCCAATGGTATTGATTCCATAATTGACACGGTTCCCGCCCAACAAAGCCAGGGTATCCAGAACTCTTTCTCTGTCTCGCCAGGAATACATCAGCAGGGTATCGAAGCCGATTTCATGGCCTGCAACCCCCAGCCAGAGCAGATGGCTATGCAGCCGCTCCAGCTCTGCCATGATTACCCGGATATAAGCGGCCCTGCGGCTGATCTGAACACCGGCCAGCTCTTCAACAGCTTGGCAAAATGCTGTGCTATGCGTATGCGAGCAGATCCCGCAGACCCGTTCTATCAGGTACATATTCTGGACATAGGTCCTGGCTTCGCAGGCTTTTTCCAAACCGCGATGATTGTAGCCTACGCCAACCACGGCACCCACTACTTTTTCGCCTTCAAGTGTGATGGTAAAGCAGCCCGGCTCCTTTAAGGAAGGATGCTGTGGGCCAATCGGAATCGTGATGCGCTGGTTCATTTGCTCTCCCCTCCTTCTGCCGGAGCTGTCGGTGGTCTATATGTCATAGTTTTTTTATCGAGGTAAGCAGGGTTCCATTCTTTGCGCATGGGGTAGTTCCCTGCCGGCCAGAGGTCGGGTAAGGGGTACCTGGGGCCGGGCGGAAGCTCCTCCACAACTGCCCCAAAAAGATCCACCAGCTCCCGCTCATGCCACAGGGCATTGGGGAAAATGCTGCAGATCGATTTGATATTCGGCCTGGCCTTAGGGGCCTTCTGTTTAACAAAAATCAGCACATTCTCCTCGTTTGACAATACATAGATAAAGCCCAGGTTGTCGCCGTTATCAACACCAATCACCAGATGGAAGGTCGTAAAGCCGGCGCTTTGGGCCAGGAAATCCAAAACCTTTTCAAAATCCCGGCGAACCAGGTAATCTACAACAACACGCTGATTTCTCTGGATGGAAACATGCCCCTCCAGAACGGGGAATCGTTCCAGAATTTTGGCAACAATTTTTTCTTCCGCATTCATGCGGTATCCCCTCCTATTCCTTTTTTTGGCTGGCTTCCCAGCTGGCCAGAAGCTTATTGACCACATCAATGATCGCCTCCGGGCGGGCTGCACAGCCCGGAAGATAGGCATCCACCGGAACAACAGAATCCACGCCGCCATTGATGCAATAGCAGCCATCAAAAATCCCACCGGTGCAGGCACAGCTGCCCACCGCAATAACAAATTTTGGTTCTGGCATTTGGTTATAGATCTGTTTCAGGCGGTCACGCGTCTGCAGTGTCACCGCACCTGTGCAGACCAGAATATCCGCATGTCTGGGGGTACCCTGTTGCAACATTCCTAGGCGTTCAACATCAAAGCGGGGCGTCAGGGCATCAACAACTTCAATATCGCAGCCATTGCAGGCACCGGCATTGAAATGAATGATCCAAGGTGATTTTCTGCGGCCCCAATCTACCGCACGTTCGATTAAATTCTTTGTCATCTGCATTACCCCCGAAAGATGATGAGCAAAGCCAGAATGCCCACGACTACATAAAGAAGAGGCAGGGTCAGAGCTTCCACAGGTGCCGTTGCGATGATCAGCGTAAGAACATGCATGATCGTGAAGAAAAAGGCATAAGGAAAGAACTGGCTGTAATCCGGGCTCACGTTATGAACAACATTGCGCTGGCCGCAGGCGTAGGCTTCGAATTTACGTTTGGTATCCTTGCCATGTGCAGACAGTGAAGAAGAAAAATAGAGACCACTTACACAAATCAACAAAAGAAGCAGAAAGGCGATTGGTGGTGCCAGCAAGAAGTTCCCTTCCATAGTAAATATCTCTCCTAACCGTTCAGCTTATTAAGTCTGGAAATTTCCATATCGCCATTGTGACGGTAGAGGTTGATGGCAACGCCGGCAGCCACTACGGCGACAACTACTTCAATAACAATTACGGTGATGATGAAGGATTGTGTCAGGGCCATCTTTCCGTTCATCAGGCCGGCAAAGATCAGTAGCAGGGTGATTGCTTTCATAACTATTTCAATGGCAATGATGATGCGCAGCATATTATGAGTTTTTACCAGCAGATAGACACCGGTAAAAATCAAAAGCAAGGCCACCAGCAATGCTACCATTGTAAACAGGGTCATGCCTATTTCCCCCTTTCTTTCTTCCGTTCTGTGCCATCTTTAAATAAAATGACAACGGCAAAGGTTCCCACCAAAACCACAAAGATCTGGCCCAGAATATCTGCCTGGCGAAGATTCCAGAATACATTGCGGAAGGATTGCTCTGCCTCCGCAATATCGGCAGTGGAAACGATCTCAAAACCATTCATAAGAATCACAGCCACGATGGAGGCGCCTACCAGAATCAGGAGCAGCGGCAGCATGGCAAAACGAGAAAGATGCAATGCTCGCTGGGTAGTGGCATCCTGCTTGGATTCGGTCAGGCTGATGGCACTGATGAAAACAACCGTTACCAGTCCGGAACAAACAGAAAGTTCGAAAACGGCTGCCCAAGTGGCACCAATGACAAACATGAAGATCGACAGGACCACGCTGACCGCAGCCAGGCTTATCGCAGATTTGATCATGCTCCTGGACATTGCTGCGACCACACCGCAAACAAGCATGGCCAGCATGCAGATAATCAGAATAAACTCATTGCTCAATTCTACCCCTCCTTAAATCCAGGCATTGGCTTCCATGAAACGCAGAAGCCAGGGGAACAGAAAACCAACACCCACCGTGATACAGCTCAGAATGATAGAAGCAAGGCGGATCGGAAAACGGGCTTCCTTTACATCCTTCAGGCTCTCCCTGCTGGCACCAAAGAAAACCTTTCTCTGTACCAGAAGGAAATAGATGATGGTAAAAATCGAAAAGAATAAAGCCAAGCCGGCTACGATCCCACCGTGTGTCTGCCAAACTGCAATGATAATCAGCAGTTTACTCCAGAAGCCGGCAAGGGGCGGAATTCCCGCCGTGGAGAGAAAGGCCAGGATATTGCTGATCGCAGTGACAGGCATCTGTTTTTGCAGGCCGCCCAGGCGTTCCAGCATGATCGTTTTGCATTGAGCTTCCAGTGCCGCAGAATTCACATAAAGCGTAGTCTTAAAGATGGTATGGTTGAAAAAATGGAATATCGCAGCAAATAAACCCAATGCAGAACCGGTGGATACGCTCAGCACAATATAGCCAACTTGGCTGATGCTGGAAAAAGCAAGCACGCGCTTTAGATTGTGCGAACCAACGGCAGACAGGGAACCCAAAATGATGGAGAAAAGCCCCAAAAGCATGAAGGCGATGCCCACGACAGGAGCCTCCACCAGCCAATCCCCCATCAAGCGGACAATGGCATAAACGCCGGCCATTTTTGTAACAATTCCGCCCAGTATAACGGAAACTGCAGCGGGAGCACTTTGATAGGCATCCGGCAGCCATCCATGAAAGGGAGCAACGCCAGCTTTAATAGAAAAGCCGGAGATCAACATAATAAAAGCAAGCTGCATGAGAATGGGGTTACTGGCACTTTCCCAATCAGCCAGATATTCTCCCACAGCATCATATTGCAGGGAGCCGTTGTTCAGGAAAATCAGAGAAATCCCCACCAGGATCAAGGCAGAAGCAACAGAACTCATCATCAGGTATTTGAAAGAGCCTTCCAAGCCACGGGCATCCCGATACAGGGCAATCAGAATGAAAGCAGCAAGAGAAGTAACCTCCAGAAACACATATAGAGAGAAAAGATCGTATACCAAAGCCATTCCGTTCATCCCCAGGATGAGGACCAGAAGAACATTGCAGAAATAGAAAG
>JAUMYD010000049.1:4425-10853 GCA_030528765.1 Bacillota bacterium | reverse complement strand
GATCTGATCCGGGATCTGTTCAGCCAGACTGTGGATGCAAAGGCCCATGGCTACAAGCCGGGACGCTTCAGCTTTAATGTGAAGGGTGGGCGCTGCGAGGCCTGTCAGGGGGACGGCAGCACGAAAATCGAAATGCACTTTCTGCCGGACATTTATGTGCCTTGTGAAGTCTGCAAGGGAAAACGCTATAACCGGGAAACGCTGGATGTATATTATAAGGAAAAGAATATTGCTGATGTGCTGGATATGACAGTGGAAGAGGCCCTGGCCTTCTTCACCAATCTGCCCAGGCTGAAACGGAAGTTGCAGACTCTGCAGGATGTAGGTTTGGGCTATATCCGATTGGGGCAGAGTGCCACCACTCTTTCCGGCGGCGAAGCCCAGCGCGTAAAGCTGGCCACAGAGCTGTCCCGCCGCTCCAATGGCCGCACGCTCTATATTCTGGACGAGCCCACCACGGGTCTGCATACGGATGATATTGGTCGCCTGCTGGAGGTTTTGCAGCGTTTGGTGGATAATGGAGATACGGTGGTCGTGATCGAGCATAACCTGAATGTGATCAAGACCGCAGATTGGATCATTGATCTGGGGCCTGAGGGCGGCGATGCGGGCGGTCAGATCCTGGTTCAGGGTACACCGGAGGAAGTTGCGGCTTGTGCCCATAGCTATACAGGGCAGTATCTGCGGAAGGCTTTGAAAAAATAAGCCCGGCCCGGAGCTTTTGAGGGTGGGGACAGAGTAGGTAGAGGCATGAACGATATTCTGCGTGATAAACTGGAAAAGCTACCGGATGAACCGGGCTGCTACCTGATGAAAGATGAGCAGGGAAACATTATTTATGTGGGGAAGGCCGTAAACCTGAAAAACCGGGTGCGTTCCTATTTTCGTGGTTCCCATGATCCCAAAACTGAGCGCTTGGTGGAGCACATTGCGGATTTTGATACTGTGATCGTGGGCAGCGAGACAGAGGCCCTGATTCTGGAATCCAACCTGATCAAGGAGCACAGCCCCCATTACAATATCCTGATGCGGGATGATAAGCACTATCCTTATCTACGCCTGACAATGAATGAGGATTTCCCCCGTCTTTTGGTGGCCCGCAGGGCGAAAAATGACGGCAGCCGCTATTTCGGGCCGTATCCTTCTGTTGGAGGCATCCATCATGTGATCGAGCTGATCCGGGATGCATTTCCGCTGCGTTCCTGTGGTGGAGCAACTTTTCGGCCCGGGCAGCGCGCTTGCCTGAACGGACACATAGGCCGCTGCAAGGCCCCTTGTGCGGGGCAGATCAGCAAAGATGAATATGCTGTCATTGTGGAGGAGGTGTCCCTGTTTCTGCAGGGTAAAAGTAAGGATCTGATCCGTCGGGAGCAGGAAGCCATGGGAAAGGCTGCAGATGAGCTGCGCTTTGAGGATGCGGCCCGGCATCGGGATAGGCTGCGCATCTATCAGCAGCTACAGGTACGGCAGGAGCTGGATCAGGGTACCGGAGAAGGGGATTATGATCTGCTGGCTGTGACGGCCGGGGAGGATCAGGCTGTGGTGCAGATCTTCTTTGTCCGCCGGGGGAATGTGGTCAGCCGGGAGCATTTTTTCCTGACCAACAGCGGCACCGGCATGGATGCTCTTTTGATGCAGCGTTTCATTCTGGAATACTACGGCGGCGGGGAATTGCTTCCCCGGCAGATCTGCTGCAATGTTTTGCCGGAGCAGGCAGAAATGGTGGCGCAGGCCCTGAGCAAAAGCAGCGGGCACAGGGTGGAATTCATTGTTCCGCAGCGTGGAGCGAAGAAACGCCTGCTGGATCTGACGAAAGCAAATGCCCAGCTGATCCTGGATAATTATCTTCGTTCCCGGCAGCGGCAGGAGCTGATCAGCTCCAAAGCTTTGGAGGATCTGCGCCTGGCGCTTCACATGGATCGCACCCCAAGGCGGATCGAATGTTATGATATCAGCCATGTTCAGGGGCGTTATATGGTCGGCTCCATGGTAGTTTTTATAAATGGTGCGCCGGCTCCGAAGCTGTATCGCCGTTTTAAGATCAAGACCTTGACGGAAAGCAATGACTTTGCGGCCTTGCAGGAAGTGATCGAGCGCCGTTACCGGCGAGGTCTGGATGAACGGGAGCAGGGGAAAGAACCCCTGGATTTCGGGGATTTCCCCGATTTGCTGGTGATCGATGGTGGCAAGGGACAGCTCTCCGCAGTCTGTGAGCGGCTGGATGATATGGCTGTTCAGTTCCCGGCCATTATTTCTTTGGCAAAGCAGGAAGAAGAGATCTTTTTCCCCGGCCGTTCGGAGCCGATGCGGCTTCCTTACGAAAGTGACAGCCTGCAGCTTTTGCAGCGCCTGCGGGATGAGGCACATCGTTTTGCCATTACCTTTCACAGGCAGCTCAGAGGCAAAGGACAGGTTTCTTCTGCGTTAGATGAAGTCCCCGGTATTGGTGCTGAGAGAAAAAAGGCTTTGCTGAAAACATTTGGCTCCCTGAAACGGATCCGGGAAGCTGGTGAAGAAGAGCTGGCAGCCGCTCCAAAAATGAATCGTTCGGCTGCAGCGTCTTTATACGAATATCTCCATTCCGGAGACGCAGAGGGAAAGGGGGAAGAATCAAATGCATGAGAATACGCTTTCCGAGAAACAAAGAGGGGCTAGCCCGGCAAATATCATTATCATTACCGGCATGAGCGGCGCAGGAAAGACCAAGGCCATTGATACCCTGGAAGATATTGGTTTTTTTTGTATTGATAATCTGCCGCCTTATCTGATGAGCAAGTTTATTTCCGGTGTGCGGCTGGATATTCTGGAAAGCCCTAATCTGGCAATTGCCACTGATATTCGCAGCGGTGCTTCTGCCTTGCCCGAGTTGGAGCAGGTGCTTTCTCAGCTCAGGGAGGAAGGCGTGGAGTATTGCCTGGTTTTTTTGGAGTCATCTGAAACCGCTCTGGTGCGAAGATATAAAGAAAACCGCCGCCCGCATCCCTTGGCCCGGGGCGGGAAAAAAAGCACGATCGATTGCATCCGTCAGGAACGCGTACTGCTGGAAGGGCTGCGTGGCCGAGCGGATATGATCATTGATACAACAGATGTACCCAGCCAGCAGATGGGTGCTTTGCTGGCAGAGCGCCTTGGCAATGCAGGTGCCATTGGAATGAGCATCTATGTGAGCAGTTTTGGGTTTAAGTATGGTTTGCCAATGGACAGTGATATGGTGGTGGATGTCCGCTTTCTCCCCAATCCCTATTACGATCCGGATTTGCGTGAGCTCTGTGGTCTGGATCAGCCGGTGCGTGATTATGTGCTGGGCAGTGAGCTGACAAAGGAGTTTTTGAGCCACTATATGCGTTTGCTCCGCTTCCTGTTGCCCAATTACCAGCGGGAAGGAAAACGAAGTTTTACTTTGTCGGTGGGCTGCACCGGCGGGAAGCATCGCTCTGTTGCATTGGCAGAGGAGATCAGCCGACGGATTCGCCGCTATGGTTATCAGGTGCAGGTTCACCATAGGGACCAGGATCGCTGGATAAAAAAATAAGGAGTTTTCTATGAGTTTCTCCTCTGATGTTAAAGATGATTTGAGCAGAGTGCTTTCCAGCAAACTATGCTGCAGGAAAGCAGAATTTATTGCCTTTTTTCTGATCAACGGAAATATTCGTTTTGGTGGGGCGCAGAGGATCTCACTGGCCATGACCACGGAGCATGCCGCCGCTGCCAGAAAAATGTTTACCCTGGCAAAGGAGTTTCTGGCGAAGCGTGAGATCATGATCTACCGCCGGCAGACTTTGAAAAAAAATCCGGCATACAGTCTGTATATACCTCCGCAGGAGGATGTGATGCGATTCCTTTCTGCGATCGGGATGCTGAACAGCGAGAATGTCTGGCAAGTCGCTTTTCCTTCTTCCGTGGAGGAGGATTTTTTGCAGCCCTCCTGCTGCCGAAAAGCCTATCTGCGCGGTGCTTTTCTGGCGGCAGGCTCTGTCTCCAACCCGGAAAACAGGTATCATCTGGAAATTGGTCCGCTGGATAAAAGTCAGGCGGAATTACTGCTGCGGCTGATGGGAGACTTTGAGCTTCCGGCAAAATCTTTGGAAAGAAAGGGTAGAGAGCTGGTTTATCTTCAGGATGGCGAGCATATCAGTGAGTTTTTGAGCATTATCGGCAGCCACCGTTCCATGCTGGAATTCGAAAGTGTTCGTGTGACAAAGGAAGTTCGGAATAATGTGAATCGATTACGGAACTGTGATAACGCTAATATCAACAAGACCGTGGCAGCAGCAATGCGGCAATGTGAAAGCATCCGCTATGTGCTGAAGGAAATTGGGGCGGATATCTTGCCGCCTGCTCTGCGGACTGTTGCAGAGCTGCGTCTTTCGTATCCGGAGGAATCCTTGGCCGGGCTGAGCAGCATTTCTTCCTTGGGGCGTTCGGCCCTGAACCATCGCCTGCGGCGGCTGGAGCAGATTGCAGACAACATTCGTTGCTACGGAAAAGAGGAGTGGAACCGCAAAGATGACTAGGCTGCAGCAGAGAATGCAGGTTGCTTTGGGGCAGGAACTGCGGCAAAACATCAGCGCCTTTCAGCTGCAATCCTTGCAGCTTTTGACCCTGCCTATTCAGGATTTGGAAGCCCATGTTGAAGAGTGCCTGCTCAACAACCCACTTCTGGAAATGGAAAACGAGAGGACAGAAAGAGAGGAGGGGCTGATCCTTGCGGCTGTTCTTCAGGAAGGAAGTGCTTACCGTGAGAATGCCGGCAGACAGACTGCTCTTCCTGAAGATCTGTTGTTGGCCGGCGATTTTCGCAGCGCAGAGCTTTCTTTACGAGACCTGCTGCGCCTGCAGACAGCGGTTTTGGGTTTGTCCGCTTCCCGGGAGTATGCAGTAAAATGTCTTATCTCTGCTTTGGATGCAGATGGCTATCTGCGGCTGGACGATGTGGAGCTTTGCCAGGCCTTTTCTCTTCCGAAGGAGTCCATCGCACCTGCGCTGAGGATTTTGCAGAGTATGGAGCCAAGAGGTGTCGGCGCCCGAAACCTGGGCGAATGCCTGCTTTTGCAGACCCCGGAAAATCATCCGCTTTATGAATTGGCAGAGGTAGTGAGCAGGGATTTTTTGCCGGAGCTGGCTGCCAGTGATTACCGTCGCCCAGCCCGGGCTTTGAATGTTCCGGAAGGTGATATCCGTAAGGTGTTTGGTCTCCTGAGAAGCCTGAACCCTTACCCGGCTGCATGCCTTGATGGAGAGGAGCGCAGTAGCTATATTGTGCCTGACATTCTGGTGGAGCCGGAGGGTGGAACCTGGCGGCTGCGTTTGAACGATCAAGTATATGCAGGAGTGGGGATCAATCCATATTACGAGAATCTGAATATCTCTCAGCTGGATGATGCGCAGCTCCAGGACTATTTTCGTCAGCATATGCGGGAGGCCCGTGAATTGCTGTACGCGCTTCGGAGACGGCACGATACCTTGTTGCACTTGGCCGGACTCCTGTTTCGCTTTCAGGTCGGCTTTTTGCATTTGGGGCCGATTGGATTGAAGCCCTTCACCATGCTGGAGCTGGCAGACCTGGCAAAATGCCACCCTTCTACCGTCAGCCGCGCTGCTGCCGGAAAATATATTCAGACGCCCAGAGGGATCTATCCATGGACTTATTTTTTCCCACATCCGATCCCCACAAGTGCGGGGCGTTTCACCACCGACACCTATGTGCGGATGCGTATCGGCCAGATGATCGAGCAGGAAGAAAGGCGAAAGCCCCTCAGCGACCAGAAACTTCAAGAGCGTCTGCAGGAGGAGGGGATTTGCATCGCCCGTCGCACGGTTGCTAAGTATCGACAGGATTGCGCCTTTCCTCCCAGCCGACTGCGCCGACGGCTGGAATAATAGAAAGAAAATTAAATAAATTTGCGAGAAAGCAAAAAAAGAAAGGATTTTTTGCTTGCAATATAGAACTTTGCACTTTGTATGCCTGTGTATCGCGTTTCTATAAAGCTTTATACATTTATACACTATAAACAAGCTTTGCGGGAGGATAATAACAATGGCTGTAAAAGTCGCAATCAATGGTTTTGGCCGCATTGGCCGTCTCTTTTTCCGGATGGCCTTTGACGACCCAGGTGTAGAGTTGGTTGCTGTCAATGGGCGCGGTAAGCCCGAAGTAGCTTCCCATCTTTTGAAATATGACTCCACCTTTGGCGTCTGGGATAAAAAAGTTTCCTGTGACGATACCCATCTGATTGTCAACGACAAAGCGATTCCTTATGTTCGTTTTGAAGATCCTACTGAGCTGCCTTGGAAGGATTTGGGTGTTGATATCGTCCTGGAATCTACGGGCAAATTCAATGATGCTACCAAAGCTGTGGTACATATCGATTGCGGTGCGAAAAAAGTCGTGCTCGCTGCCCCTGGTAAGAATGAAGATATTACGGTTT
>JAUMYD010000049.1:0-4415 GCA_030528765.1 Bacillota bacterium | reverse complement strand
ATACCATCGTTTCCACATCCACATGCACTACTAACGGTATGGCTGGTACTTTGAAAGTTTTAGACGAAGTCTTTGGTATCGAAAAAGGCTTGGTCTGCACAGTTCATTCCTATACAAATGATCAGGTCATTCTGGATAAGAACCATAAGGATCTTCGCCGTGCCCGCGCTGCTGCCTGCTCTATCATTCCCACCACCACCGGTGCAGCCAAATCTGTGGGTTTGGTTCTCCCCCAGCTGAAGGGAAAGCTGAACGGCTATGCGCTGCGTGTTCCCACGCCGGATGTAAGCATCGTGGATCTTTCTGTGGAGTTGGGCCGTCCGGTAAGCGTGGAGGAGATTAACGCTGCTTTGAAGGCTGCTGCGGAAGGTGAGCTGAAGGGCATTCTTGGTTACAGTGAGGAGCCGCTGGTCTCCTGCGATTATATCGGTATGGAATGCGCAGGTACTATCGATGCACTCTCTACTATGGTTATTGGTGAGAATCTGGCAAAAATTGTTATCTGGTATGATAACGAATGGAGCTACACCTGCCGCATGAAAGATATGATCAAGTACATGGGTGAGAGACTGTAACGAGAGGGCGCTATGTCATATCTGGAAAAGAGGTCTATTCGCGACATTGACCTGCGCAAAAAGCGTGTCATTGTCCGCGTGGATTTTAATGTCCCGCATAAAAACAGCGTGATCAGTGATGACACGCGTATTCGTGCTGCTTTGCCCACGATCAAATATTTGCTGGAGCAGGAGGCTATGGTGATTCTTATGTCCCATCTGGGGCGCCCGAAGGGGAAGCCGAATCGGCTTTATACTTTGCGCCCTGTAGCCAATCGTTTGGCGGAACTGCTGGATCATCCTGTGAAGTTCATTCCGGACTGCCGGGGGCCCTTGGTGAACCAAGCAGTGGCGGAAATGCGTGCCGGGGATGTTATCCTCCTGGAGAATCTTCGCTTCCTGAAGGAAGAGGAAAAGAATACCCCGCCTTTCTCTGCGGCTCTGGCCTCATTGGCAGATATTTATGTGAATGATGCTTTTGGTACGGCGCACCGTGCCCATGCATCAACAGTGGGGATCACCAATTATCTTCCTTCTGTTGCCGGGTTTTTGATCCATAAAGAATTGATGCAGCTGGGGAAACTTATTTCTGCAGCTGAGCATCCTTTTGTGGCGATCGTTGGCGGCGCGAAGATCAGTGATAAGATTCATGTTATTGAGAATTTGTTGACCAAGGTAGATAAGATATTGATCGGCGGCGGGATGGCAAATACCTTCCTGGCGGCTGCCGGCCATGATATGCAGGGTTCTTTGATCGAATGGGAAAGCCTGGAGGTTGCCAGAAGTTTTTTGGCTATGCCTGAAGCCAAGGAACGCATGATGCTTCCCGTGGATTTGATCGCAGCAGAGAAATTTGCTGCGGATGCGGAATTCCGGGCTGTGGAGCTGAATGATATCCCTGAGGGCTGGACAGCGCTGGATATTGGGCCCAAAACAATTCAGTGCTATGGGGAGGAGATCTCCCGGGCACGCTCCATCTTTTGGAATGGGCCTTTGGGTGTCTTTGAAATGGATAACTTTGCCCAGGGCACTTTGGCAACTGCGAAGGCCATTGCCGAAAGCAGTGCCTTTTCCGTGATCGGCGGCGGGGATAGCCTTGCTGCTGTGAACAAGGCCGGTGTGGCTGATCAGATCAGTCATGTCTGTACCGGTGGTGGTGCTGCACTGGAATTTGTTGAAGGTAAGATCCTTCCGGGTGTAGCTGCGCTGGATGATAAAGAATAAGGAGTGAAGTCGATTATGCATGGCGGGCGAAGGGCACTTTTTGCTGCCAACTGGAAAATGAATCTGCTCAGTTCGGATATTGAAGATTTTTTGGATGATATCATTCCTGTTGCTAGGGAATCTGCTGCTGAGCTGGTGCTTTTTCCTACATCCGTATACCTGCAGAAGGTAGCCCGGCTCACGGAAGGAACGGAAGTGAAATTTGGAGCGCAAAATATTTTTTGGGAACGCTGTGGTGCCTATACCGGTGAGATTTCTGCTGAGATGGCTGCTGATTGTGGCGCTAAATATATTTTGTGTGGGCATAGCGAACGGCGGCATATCTTTAGCGAAAGCGCAGAGATGGTTACCAGAAAAGCCCGTGCCGCACAGGCCAGCGGTTTGATTCCTTTGATTTGTGTGGGGGAAACACTGGCAGAACGGGAAGCAGGGGAGACTTTGGAAACGCTGCGAAATGATATTTTTTGTTCTTTGGCAGCGGTGGGTGCCTCTGCAGATTTGGTGATCGCCTATGAGCCTGTCTGGGCCATTGGTACCGGTCAGGTCGCAACACCGGAAGATGCAGAAACGGCCATTGCTTACATTCGGGAGCTGATTCGGGAGCTGTGGGGAGATTTGGCAGATGAGATCCGTATTTTATACGGAGGATCTGTGAAGCCGGAAAACATTTCTGATTTGATGGCTTGCCCCAATATTGACGGAGCTTTGATTGGCGGAGCTTCTTTGGATGCGGATAGCTTTGCCGCTATAATCGCAAATGGAGAAAACTGCTAAAGCAAAGAAAAAAGGCTTGTATATTTTTTAAATTTATGTTAGAATAATTCTGTTATGCGGGCTGCGTACTGACGACATGTCCGCCAACCAGAAACCTATTTTTGGGGGTGAATCCTGTGACTGTCGTCCTGACCATATTGTTGGTGCTGATTGCTTTGGGCCTGATTGCCAGCGTTCTGCTGCAATCCGGTAAAAGTGCCGGTCTGTCCGGCTCCATCGCTGGCGGTGCCGAAACTTTCTTTGGTAAGAAAAAGGGCCTTGACGATTTGTTGGCCAAAATTACCAAATGGCTGGCCTTGGCCTTTATGGTCATTCTGCTGGTTTTAGCCGTGGTAGAATAGTTTTTGCTAGCTGAAGAGCCGGACGTCCTGTCCGGCTCTTTTCCTAAGAATTGATGACTTTCGGGAAAGGCAGGAGCCTTTATGTGAGCGCAGGCATATTTTCCCCTGCGGCTGCCTCTTCGGAAGATTTCCGAAGCTTTGCAGAAAAGCAGCAAAGTGGAATTTTGTTTTGCTCCAGGAAAGACTTACTATGTAAGAGGAGTTTTGGAATGCAGGAAATCTATTATGATAACAGTGCGACCACACAGGTTTGTCAGGAGGCTTTGGCGGCTGCAACGCTTGCTATGACAAGCGAATATGGGAATCCTTCCTCGGTGCATGGGCGGGGTGCGGCTGCTTTTCGTTTGCTGAATTCTGCCAGAACTACACTGGCCAGGGCGATGGGAGTTCCTGCGGAGGAGCTCTATTTTACATCCTGCGGTACGGAATCCAATAACACCGCTGTTTATGGTGCGGCTCTTTCCGGCGGGAAGAGGGCCAAACGTCTGCTGATTTCTTCCATTGAACATCCCTCCGTTGAGCAGGCAGCAAAGTATCTGATGAACAAGGGGTTTTCTTTGGAATTTATCCCTGTAGATCGCCAAGGCGTTCTGGATCTGGGGGCATTGCGGCAGCAGCTAAATGAGGAAGTTGCCCTAGTCAGTGTTATGCATGTGAATAATGAGACCGGAACGATTCAGCCCTTGCGGCAGGTCGGTGCGGCCGTTCGGGAATTGGCTCCGGAGGCTGTTTTTCATGTAGATGCAGTGCAGTCCTTTGCCCGCCTCCCCTTGGAGCTGAAAGCCTGGCAGGCAGATGCCTGCACCATCAGCGGCCATAAGATCCATGCACCAAAAGGTGTTGCGGCACTGTGGCTGCGGGGTGCTTGCCGTGTGCAAAGCCTTCTTCGGGGTGGAGGGCAGGAGAAGAATTTTCGCTCTGGGACGGAGAATATGCCGGGTATTCTGGCCTTGTCAGCAGCTGCAGAAGAAGCTTGCACAAAGATGGAGCAGAATGAGAGGCAAATTTCGGCTGTCCGCAAAAGACTTCTGGCTGGGCTTCAGGCAGAATTGCCGGATCTTCGGATCAACAGCCCGGATAATGCCGCAGCGCATATCCTGAATATCTCTTTTCTAGGGGCGCGCAGCGAGGTTTTGCTGCATTATTTGGAGCAGAGTCAGCTTTATGTGAGTTCCGGTTCTGCATGCACCTCCAAAAGCAGTAAGGGCAGCCATGTCCTGGAGGCTATGCAGCTGCCGCCGGATGTGGTGGATTCCGCTTTGCGTTTTAGCTTCAGCCGCTTTAATACGCTAGAGGAAGCGGAACGAGCCGTTTCAATTATTGTTCAGGCAGTACAGGAGATCCGCTGCATCATGGGCAGAAATAAAAAGAAAAGGTGATAGGAAGATGACAAAGCAACTGATCCTCATTCGCTATGGAGAACTGGGATTAAAGGGGAAGAATAAAAATATATTTATTGGAAAGCTGGCGAATAACATCCGTGCCGGCCTGAAAGGCATTCCCGGCTGCCGGGTTCGTTCCA
>JAUMYD010000048.1 GCA_030528765.1 Bacillota bacterium | reverse complement strand
GGTGGGATCCAGCCGGGAAAAATGGAAAAATGATCTGCCACGCAGAAAAGCATATCGCCAATGAGGCAGCCCCCGGGCTGCCTCTTTTTTCTGCTCCCCTCCCGCAGCCCCCCGGGCAGCGGAAATTTTCTGCCCCCGGCCTTTTCCTTTGGCCGCAGCTGTGCTATACTGGATAAGTATATGTGAAAGCAGCCCCGAAAGCGGGGCTTGGGAGGGTACAAAAATGGCCATTCGTCTCTACAACACCATGCATGGCAAGAAAGAAGAATTCATCCCCTGCCAGCCGGGAAAGGTGGGCATTTATTGCTGCGGCCCCACGGTCTACAATTACATCCACCTGGGCAATGCCCGCCCGCTGGTGGTTTTTGATACCATCCGCCGCTATTTCCTCTGGCGGGGCTGGGATGTCTGCTATGTGCAGAATTTCACCGATGTGGATGATAAGATCATCCGCCGGGCTGCGGAGGAAAATACCGATGCCCCGAGCATCGCAGAAAAATACATTGCCGCCTATTTTGAGGATACCCAGGCCCTGAACATCCTCAAGGCAGACCAGCACCCCCGCGTCACCGGGCATATGGAGGAGATCATCGGGCTGGTGCAGTCCATCATCCGGCAGGGCCACGGCTATGAGGCCGGGGGGGATGTGTATTTCGATGTGCGCTCCCTGCCCAGCTACGGCGAGCTTTCCGGCCGGGATATCGATGATATGCGCGCCGGCGCCCGCGTGGAGGTGGGCGATGTGAAGCGCGACCCCATGGATTTTGCCCTCTGGAAGGCTGCCAAGCCCGGCGAGATCTGCTGGGACAGCCCCTGGGGAAAGGGACGCCCGGGCTGGCACATTGAATGCTCTGCCATGAGCTGCAAATATCTGGGCGGGGAATTCGATATCCACGGCGGCGGCGCTGACCTGATCTTCCCCCACCATGAGAACGAGATCGCCCAGGCCAAGGCGGCCGGGAACAATTTCGCCAAATACTGGCTGCACAATGGCTTCATCACCGTGAACGAGGAGAAGATGAGCAAATCCCTGGGGAATTTCTTCCTGCTGCGGGACATCCTCTCCAAATTCCCCGGGGATGTGGTGCGCTATTATCTGCTGGCCACCCATTACCGCAGCCCCATCGATTTCGCTGATGACAAGCTGGCCTCCGCAGGCAGAAGCCTGGAACGCATCCGCAACAGCTACGGCCTGCTGCAGGATGCCAAGAAACGGCTCCAGCCCGGGGAAGCCCGTCTGGAAGCAGCCGTCAGCCAGGCCCGGGAGGCCTTCATCGCCGCCATGGATGATGATTTCAACACTGCGCTGGCGGTTTCCGTGATCTTTGATTTCTGCCACGAGCTGAACGCCGCTCTGGCTGCCGGGCCCATCTGCGAAGCGGATGCAGAGGCCGCGCAGCAGCTCTTCGAGGATTTCGAGGCGGTGCTGGGCATGATCATTCCTCCGGCAAAGGACAGCTCCGGTATGGAAGAGCAGCTCCTGGAGCTCATCATCTCCATCCGCCAGCAGGCCCGCGCCAAGAAGGATTGGGCCACTGCCGATGCCATCCGCGACGGCCTGAAGGCGCTGGGGCTGGTCATCGAGGATACCCCCCAGGGCGCACGCTGCAAACGTATATAAGCGCAAAACCGTCCCTTTGGACCCAAAGAACTTCAGTATTTGGATGCTGCTTCTGGTTTCTGTCATTGCGAGGCAGGCAAGCTGTGATTTTGCCTTGGCAAAAGCCAGCTTGGCAACGTGGCAATCCAGAGGGTACCCCCAACTGAAGCAGGGAAAGCGCTAAGATTGCCACGTCGTTTTGCTGGAAGATACTGCGTATCTCCACAGCAAAAACTTCCTCGCAATGACAATAAATCACGCAGCTGCCCAAAAATTAAAAGTTTCTTGCTTCTTCTTTTCAAAGAAGAAGGGGTTTCCAGCCTGCGCCAATCGCAGCACATCAACACAAAAAAGGAGGGTCCGCACATCGACCCCATCGAAGCAAAAAACATCCCCCCGCTGATGCTGGCCTATATCGGGGATGCCGTATATGAGCTGGCTGTGCGGGAGCACTTACTTCACAGCGGCATGGTAAAGATGGATCGCCTGCACACAGCGGCAGTGGCCTATGTGAACGCCAGCCGCCAAAGCCGGCTCTGGGGGGAGATCGAAGCCTTTCTCAGCCCGGAGCAGCAGGAGATCTTCCGCCGGGGCCGCAATGCCAAAAGCGGACACCAGCCGCCCCATTCCACGGTGGGCGAATACCGCCGGGCCACCGGCCTGGAGGCGCTCATCGGCTATCTGCATCTCACCGGGGATCAGCTCCAGCTGGAGCGGATCTTCGCCACACTTTTCCAGGCGGAGGAGGAAGCCAGCCTCCGGGAAACCGCCTCTCACTCTTGAAAGGAGCAAAGGCAATGGCAATGAAGGTACAGAAGATCGTGGCCAAAAAGGAGTCCGGCGAAAAGCTGGTCATGCTCACGGCCTATGATTATCACCAGGCCCGCCTGGCAGACCGTGCGGGCGTGGATATGCTGCTGGTGGGGGATTCCCTGGGCCGCTATTTTCAGGGCGGGGAAAGCTACCTGCCGGTGACGGTGGATGAGGTGATCTATCACTGCCGGGCCGTGGCCCGCGGACGGGAACAGGCGCTGATCGTGGCGGGAATGCCCTTCGGCTCCTATCACATCAGCCCGGAGCAGGCCATCAGCAATGCGCTGCGTCTGATCAAGGAAGGCGGCGCGGATGCGATCAAGCTGGAGGGCGGCCAGAATATGGCTCCCACGGTAAAGGCCCTGACCCAGGCCGGCCTGCCGGTGATGGCCCACATCGGCCGCATGCCCCAGCGGGTCTCCCTCTGGGAGGATCAGCCCGTCTGCGGCACCGATGAGGAAAGCGCCTGGGAGCTGGCAGAGGCTGCACAGGCCATGGAGGATGCCGGTGCCTTTTCCATTTTCATGGAGCGGGTGGCCCGGGAAGCCGCTGCCCTCATCACGGAGAAGGTGGATGTTCCCACCATCGGCATTGGCTGCGGCCCGGATTGCGACGGGCAGGCGCTGGTCTTCCACCAGCTGCTGGGTCTGGATGGCACGGATACCCCGCCCCAGCATGTACGCCGCTTCTGCGATGGAGATATCCTCTTCAGCAAGGGCCTGCAGGAATACTGCCGGGCCGTGCGGTCGGGCAGCTTCCCCGAAGCCGGCCATTCAATCCCCATGGAGGAAGGGGAGGCCAAACGCCTCTACTAAAAGCCTGCCCGGGAAAAAGCGCACCTGCTCACACTGGCGCCCCCTGTGGCCGCTTCTGCAGAAAGCAGTGATCTGAGAATTTGCTGCTTTGCGGCAGTTGATAAACAGGCTCGATACACAAAAACGGATACCCGCTGAAAGTTGGGTATCCGTTTTTCCGTTAAAGCAGCGTCTTGCCTGCTTCTGCAGCATGCTATATTATATAGAGAGAATTATAGAAAATGATTTGCATAGGTAGGCCAATCCGGCGTATATTCCTCATTGGCCTGATCCCCCCACAAAACCCAGCCATCCCGGTTTCCTCGGGCGAACATTTCCAGGTATGGGCCTTCGCTGCAGGCTTCGATGATCGGGATTTTTTGAAAGCGCATCCCGGGAAAAAAAGAGGGCCACTCTTGCGGCTGACAGGGAAGCAATGGTATAATGAATCGTTGAGGCAGAAGCCCTGCCCGGCAATCATACATATTTAATAAATTTATAAACTTTTTATAAATATGAGGTGCCAGCATGAAGAAGGGGTTTGATCCGCAGCTTTATACGGAGCTGCAAACAAAGCACATTCGTCAGCGAATCGAGCGCTTTGATAACAAGCTTTATCTGGAATTCGGCGGCAAGCTCTTTGATGATCTGCATGCGGCCCGGGTCCTGCCCGGCTTCGAATCAGATGCCAAGATCAAGCTGCTGCTGGAAATGAAGGACATCACGGAGATCATTTTCACCATCGCCGCGCCGGCCATCGAAAAGAACAAGGTGCGTGCGGATATCGGCATCACCTATGATATGGATCTGCTGCGGCTGATCCAGAATATCTCCCGCCTGGGGATCCAGATCAATTCCGTGGTCATCACCCAGTATTCCGATCAGGCTTCGGCCCAGCTTTTCAAGAATAAGCTGGAATCCAGAGGGATCCGTACCTATCTGCACCGCCTGACAAAGGGCTACCCCTCTGATGTGGAGACCATCCTCTCCCCGGAGGGCTATGGCGCCAACCCCTATATCAAGACCACAAAACCCCTGATCGTGGTAACAGCCCCCGGGCCCGGCTCCGGCAAGCTGGCCACCTGCCTTTCCCAGATCTACCATGAGCAGCAGCGGGGCCTGAAGGCGGGCTACGCCAAATTCGAGACCTTTCCCATCTGGAATCTGCCCCTGAAGCATCCTGTGAACCTGGCCTATGAGGCGGCCACCGCTGATCTGCACGATGTGAACAGCATCGATCCCTTCCACCTGGAAAAATATGGGGATATCACCGTCAACTATAACCGGGATATTGAGGCCTTCCCCCTGGTAAAGGCCATGCTCAGCCGCGTTCTGGGGGAGGATGTCTATTTTTCCCCCACAGATATGGGCGTGAATATGGCCGGCAAGGCCATCGTGGATGATGGAGCCGTGCGGGCAGCGGCAGAGCAGGAGATCATCCGCCGCTATTACAAGACCTGCTGCGATGCCCGCCAGGGCCTGGTGGAAAAGGATGTTCCCGAACGCATCGAAATGATCATGCGCCAGCTGGAGCTGGTGGAGGAACATCGGCCCGTGGTGGCTGTGGCCCGGAAAAAGGCTGCACAGCGCGGGGTGCCGGCCATCGCCTTCCAGCTGCCGGACGGGCGGATCACCACCGGGCGGGACAGCCATGTGATGAGCGTCTCTGCCTCCGGCGTGATCAATGCCATCAAGGCGCTGGCCAACATCTCTGACCACATTTTGCTGCTTTCCCAGGTGATCCTGGATCCCATCATCGCCATGAAGCAGGAGGTGCTGCACGCCACGGATTCCGCACTCTCCCTCATGGATGTGCTGACTGCGCTCTCCCTCTGCGAGACCACCAACCCCACCGTTTCCATGGCCATGGCCTGCCTGCAGAACCTGCAGGGCTGCGAGGCCCACTGCACCGTGATGCTCTCCAAATCCGATGAGGATACCCTGCGGAAGCTGGGCGTGAATATCACGTGTGATCCGGAATTTGCCACAGAATTAGTTTAAGCGAGGGACCAAAAAGGAGCGGCTGTGCCGCCAGGCACAGGGAGCGCTGTAGCGACAGCTCCTTTTTGAAAGTGTTTCCCGGCTCCGCCGGGAAACCGTGCGATCCGGAGTTTGCTACGGACTTGGTCTAAGCGAGGAGAAAACCGTTCTTCTTTGAAAAGAAGAACCAAGAAACTTTTAATATTTGGGCCTTGTCTCCATTCAGAAACATCGACCCCAAAATAAGTGTTTTTAGAGGGTTTTCGAAGAAACCCCGGAGTTCCATCTTTTTTAAAAAGAGCAAGGACTTTTCAGCCTTTCTGATCACAAAAAAGACCTTCATCGTTTTCGATAAGCACAATCCACTCCAAAGGAGGGTACAGCATGGCCAAAGAAAAAGAGCCTGCAAAGACCAACGCCATGCGCCTGCTGGACGGCGCGGGCATCGAATACCGATCCCACAGCTACGATGCCTCAGACGGGCATATCGACGGGGAAGCGGTGGCGGATAAGATCGGCCGCAGCTATGAGCAGGTCTATAAGACCCTGGTCTCTCAGGGGCCGGGGCCCGGGCAATATTTCGTTTTCGTGATCCCCGTGGATCAGGAGTTGGATCTGAAAAAGGCAGCGAAGGCTGCGGGCGTAAAATCCATCCAGCTGGCCCCGGTGAAGGATCTGACCAAGCTCACCGGCTATGTCCGCGGCGGCTGCTCCCCCATCGGCATGAAAAAGCCCTTCCCCACCTGGGTGGATGAAAGCGCCGTGCTGCTGGAGACCATGGTCTTTTCCGGCGGGCGCATCGGCTGCCAGATCGAGTGCAGGCCTGATGATCTGCTGGGGCTGATCGGCGGGAATTATGCGGAGCTTTGCTAAAATTTTGCTGAAAAGGGAAAAGTAAGACAGAGGCTCGGTAAACCCTTCTTCTTTGAAAAGAAGAAGCAAGAAACTTTTGGCGCCTGGCTGGCAGCTCTGATCCACGCCGCAGCCCGAATACCAAAGTTCTTTGTCCAACTTTCTTTCAAGAAAGTTGGGGTTTTAAAAAAAAGATATAAACCCTTCTTCTTTGAAAAGAAGAAGCAAGAAACTTTAAAGGGCTTCGCCGTCTTTGCTTTCAGCCTTTCCCAAAACAACATCGATTTCACAGCTTTTCAGGTTTCACAGCTTTTTATACAGAAACAGCCAGAAAGAGCGAGGTACACACATGGACAAAAAAGAATTCGACAAGCTGGCGGCGATCAACAAATTCGCCCTGGGCGAGGAAGAGGCAGAGCGCATCTTTGCCCGCCTGGAGCAGAGCATCGGGGCGCTGGCGCCTCTGGCTCAGGCAGAGCTGGGGGATGCACCCATCATGGTCTACGCAAAAGGCATCGTCCCGGTCTACCGGGAGGATCAGGTTTCCCAGAGCATCAGCCGGGAGGAGATCCTGGCAGGCGCGCCGGAGCAGGCGGAGCATTGCTTCTCTGTGCCCCGGGTCGCAGATTAAGGAGGCAGCGATATGGACAAAAGCAAGATCGCCCAGGCCATGGCGGCAGACGCCTGCAATTGCCTGGTGAATACGGAAGCAGCCTGGCTGGAAGGGGCTGCGGAGGATGCCACTGCCCTGGCAGTGGAGGATAGCATCATCATGAAGGGCGCTGTCTGCGCGGCAGGCAGCCACATGCTCTACAATTTCCGCCCGCCCTATCAGGCAGAATGTATCGACCGGGCGGAGAAAAAGGGCTATGCTGTGGTGGCACGCTGCAATATGGCTGAATTCGGCATGGGCCCGCTGAGCAGCAGCTGGTTTGGCTCCTGCACCCTGCCGGGTGAAGAGCGGCTCAGCTCCGGCGCGGCCATGGCTGTGCGGCAGGGCATCGCCGAAGCAGCGCTGGCGCTGGATGAGGGCGGCGCGGCTCTGAGCGCGGCTGCCATGGGCGGCTGTGTGGCCATGCGCCCCAGCTACGGCGCGGCCTCCCGCTATGGCCTCATCTCCTATATCAGCAGCACCGAGCAGCTCTGCGCTGTAGCGCCCAAGCTGGATGAAGCAGCGAAGCTGCTGGAAGCCATCTGCGGCCATGATGGGAAGGACGGCACCAGCCTGCAGCAGGAAAGCTGGGAGCTCCACAGCCCGGTGGAGCTTTCCGGGAAGAAGGTAGCTCTGCTGATCCCGGCGGCGGCAAGATCCCTCTGGGAAGCCCCGCTGGCACAGGCCGCCCTGCAGCTGGAAGCAGCCGGTCTCAGCGTGGAGACCGTGGAGCTGCCTTATCTGGAGCTGGCGCCTTTGGCTCTGCAGGTCATGTCCGCGGCAGAGGGCTGCAACAACATCTCCCGCTTTGACGGGGTGAAATACGGCTACCGCACAGAGAAATACCGGGATATCGAGGAGCTCTACCGCAAGAGCCGCAGCGAAGCCATGGGCGAGACTGCCAAATACAAGGCCATTCTCGGCACCTATGTGCTTTCCAAGGGTCGCTATGAGCAGTATTATTACAAGGCATTGCAGGTGCGCGGCCTGATCAAGCAGGCCTTTGACCAGCTCTTTGAAAGCTACGCCGCAGTGCTGCTCCCCGGCAGCCTGGGCATGGCCCCCCTGCCCGCGGAGGCAGAGGAACGCTTCGCCGCGGATCTGGCCCTGAGCGCCGCCCCGGCCCTGGCCGGTCTGCCTGTGCTCAGCCTCCCCTGGGAGCTGGCAGATGGCATGGGCGCGCTGCAGATCTGCGCCGATACCTGCCGGGATCAAGAGGCTCTGGCAGTGGCGAAAATCCTGGAAGGAGGAGCAAACTAATGGCATATGAAGTGGTAATGGGCCTGGAAGTCCATGTGGAGCTGGCCACAAACAGCAAGATCTTCTGCTCCTGCGCCAATGACAGCAGCCAGGATGCGAATATGAACGTCTGCCCGGCCTGCGCCGGTATGCCCGGCATGCTGCCCGTGGTGAACCGGGCTGTGGTGGAAAAGGCCATCGCCGCCGGTCTGGTGACGAATTGCCAGATCAACCGGGTGAACACCTTCGACAAGAAGAATTATTATTACCCCGACCTTTCCAATTCCTACCAGACCACCCAGCTCTATGCCCCCATCTGCGTGGAGGGCAGCGTGGAGATCGAAACCTCCAAGGGCAAGAAGAGCATCGGCATCAAGCAGATCCATATGGAAGAGGACGCGGGCAAGCTGCTGCACGATGATCATTCCGGCATCAGCATGGTGGATTATAACCGCTGCTCCGTGCCGCTGGTGGAGATCGTCAGCAAGCCGGATTTCCGCTCCGCCGAGGAAGTGGTGGCCTATCTGGAGAAGCTCCGCTCCCTGCTGCGCTACGCAGGCGTGGGCCACTGCCGCATGGAAAAGGGCCTGATGCGTGCGGATATCAACATCTCCGTCCGGGAAAAGGGTGACCCCAAGCTGGGCGTTCGCACAGAGATCAAAAATATGAACAGCCTCACCGCCATCCAGAAGGCCATCGCCTATGAGACGGAGCGGCACATCGATGCCATCGAGTGGGACGAACCCCTGGTGCAGGAGACCCGCGGCTGGGACGCGGAAAAGAACGTCAGCTTCTCCATGCGTGAGAAGGAGAACGCCACCGACTATTTCTATTTCCCCCATCCCGATCTGCCGCCGGTGGTCATCGATGAGGAATGGATCGAGCGGGTGCGGCAGGCGCTGCCGGAAATGCCCGATGCCAAATGCCGCCGCTATGTGGAGGAGCTGGGCGTGAAGGAAAAGGATGCCCGGCTCATCACCGCCAGCCCGGCGCTGGCAGCTCTCTTTGAGGAAGCCATGGCCGCCGGCGCGCCGGCCCAGGATGCCGCCAACTGGATCGTCAGCGAAGTGCTGGCCCTCTCCAAAAAGGCCGGTCACAGCCTGGATGATGTCTCCATGGAGGGCGCGAAGCTGGCGGAGATCATCCGCCTGGTGAACAGCGGCGAGCTGACCCGCCCCAATGCCAAACGGCTGCTGGCTGCGGTCTATGAGGAAAACGTGGATGTGGCGGCCTTCATTCAGGAGCAGGGGCTGGATCAGGTGGCCGGCAGCGATCAGGTCCGCGGCCTGCTGGAACGCATCCTGGAAGAAAACCCCAAATCCGTGGCGGATTTCAAGGGCGGCAAGGCCAAGGCCCTGGATTTCCTCTTCGGCCAGGCCATGCGGGAGCTGAAGGGCGCCGGTGACCCGGCTGTGATCCGGCAGATCCTCACGGAGCTGCTCAGCTGAGCACTGCGGGAAAGGCAGCAGAGAAGCAGCGCAGAAACGAGATACGCCTCCGATTTCGGATAATCAGGATAGGCAAATCCCCCCTCCCATCCGGGAGGGGGGATTTGCTGTGTCTTTTTTGCCTTTAAAAACGCAGGGCCGGGCTGAAAAAAACAAGAACACAAAATGCAGAAAAAAATAAAAATTTTTATTTGCAGCCTGAAACTTTTTTAAAGGAAATCCCCTATTTTGTATATAAGATATAGGATACAGCTATGCGCAGCACTGATCAAAACAACAGGAAGGGATGGAAATTATGCTGTTCGGAGATAGATACAAAGAGGTTTCATCGCGTTTTGAGGAACATGCTCGGAATCTGAAAAACAATTTTTCCCTTTTGTCGGCTAACGCGGCCATGGAGGCACTGGAAGCCGGCTACGAAAACTTTGCATTTGCAGATAAGTCTATTGATGATCCTATGTTCATTCTGAACGAATACGCGAAAAAGCAGAATGAGTGCATGCAGGCTTTCGAAGCATGCGAAAGCCAGAATGATCTTTCGGCCTGGGGCGGCCAGCTCATATTCAATAACCTGAAAAATGCACTGCGGAGAGATATCGAGATCACCAGGAAAATGCAGGAAGCTGCTGCCACACCGGAAGGGAAAAAGATCCTGGAGGAAGAAAACAGCAGCCCCATCAGCCGCCTGGAGGCTCTGGAAAAGCAGACCCGCAGCAAGCAGGTGGAGGGAAAGGAGTATTCCCAGGTGTTCAGCGGCAGTGGCCTGGACACACTCTCTGCACAGCTGAATGCCAGCGCAAAATCCGCCTTCCGGAATTCCCCGGAATTCCAGGAGATGCATAAGGCCATGCAGGCCTGCGCCCCTGATCAAATGAAGGATCTCAGCCCTGCGGAGATCCATGAGCGCCTGAACAACCTCTCCCAAAAAGCAAACGAATATCTGGGGAAAAAGAGTGATCGGCCCAGCACACAGAAAGGCCGCGAGCGTGTGGAGCTGGCGCAGCAGATCCTGAATGCTTCCCAGGAGATGGAAGAAAGCTATTTTGCCCAGAGTGGGGTGGAAGGACCGGAAAGGCTCAACAATCTGCTGAATTTCAAGCCCAAAGTCACAAGAAAAGCCTCTGTGGAAAAAGATGCTCAGCAGAACTGGAACAAACTCATTGCTGAAGAGAAAAATCTGGAAACGAAGCTCTTAAGAACCATGCTCATGGGGCAGCCTCCGCGGAGCCTGGACTCGCTGAAAAAGGATGATCAGTTCTGCGAGGATCTGAGCAGGATGGAATATTTACGGATCCTGAAAATCGGGGTGCAGACCCCCGAAGGACAGAAGGGGCATGTTTCGGAGAAAGCTTTGCAGAGCAGCATGAAAGAGGAAAACATCGCTGCGGGCACACGGGCTTTAAAGCCTAAAGTCAATAATTTCCTGCAGAAAGCCAAATCAGTGAATGAGCTTGAGCTCTATGCCATCGCCAATACCTCCTGCCTGCTCCAGGGAGAGATGCAGAAGCAGCAGCAGCAGCAGAAGCTGCAGCAGA
>JAUMYD010000192.1 GCA_030528765.1 Bacillota bacterium | reverse complement strand
GTCTTTTCTAGCAGAATATGCTATCCTGTATTTGAATTTTTATGTTTCGGGGATTCTGTGCGCTGCTCACCGGAAGAAAACGGAAACGGCAGGAGCTTGCAGCGAAGCGGGGCAGAAAAAGTTCAAAACAAATTCTCAGGGAGGACATCTTTATCATGAAAAGCAAGCTCTTTTTCATCCTTATGCTCGTCATCACTGCCCTCTTGTTTTTGCTGCGTCTTACCGGAATGACTGCCCATATCATTCTTTCTGTGGTGGGGATCCTGGCCCTGGTTGCCGCTGCGGTTCTTTCCAGAAAAGAATGGAAAAAGCCGGTTTGGGAAATCCTGCTGCGTGTTCTTTTTGCCCTGGCCGTCATCAGCGGCATCCTGATCATGAACGTTTCCGGCGTGCCTGCACTCTCCATCATTCATAAGGCAAGCGCGGCCCTCTTCGCCCTGCTGCTTCTGGTGCTGTATGTTCCCAAGCTTTTCAAAAAAGCTTAATTCACGCCAAAGCCCGGCGGAAACCGGGATCTGCATGCAAAAAGAAAGCCTTGACAGGGGCGGATCAATCTGTCAGGGCTTTCTTGTGCAGGTATAGGCTTGCTCCTCTGGGCGCTAATATTTGCGGAGGAGGATCCTGTAGCAGACCCCGTACAAAATCATCAGCAGGCAGGCGCAGCCGCTGGCCAGGGGAACCAGCTCCACATAGCCCAGGATCCGCAAAACTATAGAAGCCAGAGCAGCCATGAGGACGAAGCTATAGCCTGCCCAGGCCCAGGCTTTGTTTGCCAGGAAATGATTCCGCTCATCCTGATACGCTGTATCCACCTTTTCCCGGTATTCCGGGTTTTTCTTATAGCGGATATGCTGCAGGAGCCGCAGCAGGCCCACAACCAGCAGGGCACAGCCTATGCCCTGCCAGAAATCATCCAAAAGCTCCAGCTGATAGCAAAGCAGCAGCACACCGCCGATGATCAGCCAAAGCAGGCCGAAGATCCACCGTACAGTTTCGTTTTGTTTCATTGCATTGACCTCACTTTCTCACAGAAAAACAGCAAAACTGATTCACCCTATTGCCTGGGATTTTTCGAAAAGGAAGTGTTTTCCTCTCACTTCGGGGATTCCTCTTCATAAATAAAGATATCCTCGATCTGCATCCCAAAGCAGTGGGCGATCTTAAAGGCCAGGAAAATGGAGGGATTGTATCGTCCATTCTCCAGGGAGCTGATGGTCTGCCTGGAAACCCCCAGCTGCCGGGCAAAATCCTCCTGCCGGATGCCCCTTTCCTTCCGGATCTCCTCAATGCGGTTTTTCACGGGATTCCCCCTTTCTTTGGGAAAACGATTTGGGCAGCCTTCCCAAAAGCAGATTGTAAAGCTCACTTTACAATCAAAGCATAGCATACAGCTTCTTCGATGTCAAGCATACTTTACATATTTCCACGAAAAAATCCCCGGAAGAAGCTCTTCCGGGGATCGGTTTTCCTGTATCATCCGGGCTGCGAACTAATCCATCAGGCCCAGGCCCTTGGCAACGATGGTAATGAAATCCTGCACATTGGTGACGATGGTGGTGGCAGAAAGGCTGCCCCGATCCAAAAGCTTATTCACCACGAATTCGTCCGCATCCACAGAATAAAGGAAGACGGGGCGAATGCTGCCATCCGCCTGCACGCGGAAGGAAGGGGTCATGTTCCCGGTGGCAATGGTATGCAGCATAGTGGCCAGGCAGATCACGGTGGTAGATTTCTTCACCAGCTCACGCATGGCGCTCTGGCCGGCATAGGCATCAGCAATGACTTCCGGCAGGGGGCCGTCATCCCGGATGGAGCTGGTCAGCACGATGGGCACATCATGCTTCACACAGCCGTAGATGATGCCGTTATCGATCTGATAATCCTCGATAAACTGCGGGATGGAGCCGCTTCTGCGGACCTTATTGATCACATCCAGATGATTATAATGGCCGTTGGGCTGGGACATCTGGGTATAAATATCCTGACCCAGAGCCGTGTTCAGCAGGGCGCCCTCCAGATCGTGGGTAGCCAGGGCATTGCCGGCCAGCAAGCCATGGGCATAGCCGTTTTCCACCAGGGACTGCATGGCCCGGCGGGCATCGTAATCGAAGGAAAAGGCAGGGCCCATCACCCAAAGGATGTTCCCATGCTCTTTTTCATGGCGCAGCAGCTGGATCAGGCGGTCATAATCCCGGGCGTAGGAGGTCTCCCGGCTTCTGCCCTGACGGAACACGAACTGATCCTCCAGAGAAGCCCCCTCCTCCAGGAAGCCGTCACAGTGCATATAAATGCCTTCCTCGCCGTTTTCGCTGCGGCCCAGGATGACCTTATCGCCCTTTTTCAGATTGCGGTTTTCCACCACTTCCAGGTGGCCATCCGGGCAGATGATGACGCTGGAATCCATGCGGCTTTCCTCTGCCAGAACCCATTTGCCATCGATCTTGAAATACTCCGGATACATGGAGGTGCTGTGATAATATTCCGGGGCGACACCGTCCTGCTCAGCCAGCTCCCAGCGGACATCCGGCG
>JAUMYD010000047.1 GCA_030528765.1 Bacillota bacterium | reverse complement strand
AAATCCGCAGAAAGCCATCTTTAGCGGGGAAAACCAGGCTTTTCAGTAAAAATTCCTTCTTTCCGGAGTTTTTTTATGCTTTTTTTGTCCACATCCGTCAGTGAAAAATAAATAGTATTTTAGCAGGCATTTTATCTTTTCCACTTCGATTTATCCACATTTGCCTCCGGTTTATCCACAGCTGCAATGCAAGCAGGCGCATAAAAATACAGAGGGTGAAAACCCTCTGTATATCACCAGTTTAAATCCGTTTTCAGGAAAAGGAGCACTTAATAATCCTTCCGCTCTGCATCGCCCCAAAGCCGTTCCAGATCATAGAAAGCACGCTCTTCATCCTGGAAGATGTGAACAACCACCGTGCCGTAATCCAGAAGGATCCACTGCCCTTCCTGATATCCTTCTACCCGCAGGGCCTGAACCCCGCTTTCCTTCAAGCCCTCATAGATATGGTCAGAAACAGCCTGTGCCTGCCGGTTGCTGCCTGTGCTCATAATAACAAAGTAATCAGCAATCAAAGTCAAACCGCTTAATTTCAGGCTGACCAGCTCCCGGGCTTTTTTCTCCTGGGAAATCTCCACGATTTTATCCAGCAGTTGTTCTGCAGTGAAAGCAGTCATAAAATACCTCCGTTTGTTTGAAGAAAATTCTCTCTTAGCCTCATTGTCCTATATACTCAAAGATTCTCCGTGCAATCTTTTGGCCCTTCCTTTGGCAGACAAAGTGCCGAAGCCGCCTGAAGCCGGAAAACAAGCTGCAGATCCTGACTGCCGGGGTAGGGCAGCTTCCCCTTCCCTTCCAGATACTCCAGGTTTTGCTCCAGCGCGACGATCATTGCCTGATCCAGATCCTGCAGGCACAGTGCCCGCAGCTCCTCCAGCCCCGGCCGGGAAGCGCGGCCAGGCTCACAAATATCTGCCAGGAAAATCAGCTTGGAAAGCCGGCCCATCTCCGGGCCGCCCAGTGTGTGCAGAGAAATGGCATCAAGGATCTCCGGATCACTGAGCCCCCATTCCCATTTCACGAAGGCAGCACCCACCGGCCCGTGCAAAAGGACCGGAGAATCCAGGATGCACTGATCCAACGGAATACCCAGCTGCACCGCAGCGCAGATCAGCTCCGGCTTGCTTTTCTCCCGCAGGATATCGTGGAGCAAACCGGCAGCATAGGCTTTCTCATCATCCAGCTTCCAATGCCGGGCCCATTCCTCTGCCAGCTGGGCAACACCCAGCACATGTTGGAAACGCTGCGGAGAAAGGCGCTTCTCCACCTGAGAAAGCAGCCACTGCCGATCCCGCGGGCGGGGTAGCTCCGGTGGCTCCGGCAGATACAGCCCCTGTCGATGTATATACGCCTCCACTTTTTCCGGAAGCAGATATTTAATGCTTTCTCCAGCTGCTACCCGTCGGCGAATCTCTGTGGAAGAGATCTCCAGAAGTGGGATTTCCATTACATCGATGACCTGCCGCCATTCCGGGGGAAGCTGCTCCAGGCAGTGCAGATCATAATCCGGCCGGGCTGCCGCAATGAAACGACAGAGCCCCGGAAGCTCCTGCGCCTTATACCATTTGCAGACGTCCAAAACAGAATCCGCACCGCTGATAAAAAATATCTCCGCATCCGCAGGCAGCAGCTGCCGCAGGTAGAGCAGTGTATCATAAGCATAGGAATAGCCACTGCGTTCCAGCTCACTGCGGGACATAAAAAAACGGGAATGCGTGGAAACAGCCAGTTCCGTCATATTCGCCCGCTGCTCTGCATCCTGCTCTGCCTGGGATTTCTTATGAGGCGGACGGCGGCTGGGGATAAAGACCACCTTTTCCAGAGAAAACTGCTGGAGAGCTGTTTCTGCCAGCAGCAGATGTGCATTATGAATGGGGTCAAAGGTGCCGCCCATCAGCCCCAGGCGGCGAACGCCCCGCAGTTGTATTTGATCCTGATTCAACATAGGTTCTACCATTTATTCCGCATATTCAAATTCATTTCCGGCAATGCAAACTGTATCTCCGGGCTGGACGCCTGCTTCACGCAGCGCATCCTCCAGCCCCATCTTAACAAAAATCCTCTGCATACGCAAAACAGCATCATCATTGTTCAGATCCGTCATACGGACAAGTTTTTCCACACGAGCACCGCCAACCTGCCAAATCCCATCCTCATCCGGCTGGATAACAAAGGGCTCCTCCTCCCGGACCACCGTATGCTTCACACGCTCGGAAGCCTGCTCCGTATAGATAGGCGGGGCGGTTTTCAAACATTCTGCCACATGCCAGAGCAGATCCTGCAGGCCCTGACCGCTAAGTGCGGAAATGGGGAAGATCCGGTATTCTTCACCGATCTCCTTCCGGAGCAGTGCCAGATTCTCCGCCGCACCGGGCATCTCGATCTTATTGGCGGCCACGATCATGGGGCGGCTCAGAAAATCCTCCCGATAAAGGCTGAGCTCCTCATTGATCAGACGGAAACTTTCCACCGGTTCCTTCCCTGCGAATTCGCTCATATCCAGCACATGGATAAGGACGCGGTTCCGCTCCGCATGGCGCAAAAAGCGATGCCCCAGGCCGATCCCGGAGGCCGCACCTTCGATCAATCCAGGAAGATCCGCCAGAACAAAGCTGATCTCATCATCCAGATTCACTACACCCAGATTCGGTTCCAGGGTGGTAAAGGGATAGTTGGCAATTTTCGGGCTGGCTGCAGTCACCCGGGAAAGCAGGGTGCTCTTCCCTGCATTCGGCAGGCCGATCAGCCCCACATCCGCAATGAGCTTCAGCTCCAGGATCACATCCAGCTCCTGGCCTGGCTCACCCTTTTCGGCGTAGGCAGGTGCTTTTTCCTTATGGCTGGCAAAACGCACATTTCCCCGGCCGCCCCGGCCACCCCGAGCAGCCAGGAACTCCTGCCCATCCTGAGAAATATCTGCCAGGATGCTGCCATCCTCCCGCCGGATCACTGTTCCGGCCGGAACCTCCAAGATCAGATCCTGCCCATAGGCACCGTGCATATTTTTATTCATGCCATCGCGTCCACGCTCAGCCTTAAAATGACGGCGATATTTAAAATCCATCAAAGTGGTCATCTGTGCCTTCCCGCGGAAGATCACACTGCCGCCCCGGCCGCCGTCTCCACCGGCAGGGCCGCCCAAGGGAACATATTTTTCCCGGCGAAAGGCAACTGCTCCGTTTCCGCCGTCCCCTGCCTTAATGTGTATTTTCGCGTAATCAGCAAACATAAAAATCTCCATTTCCACTTTTTTCATCTCAATAAATTATATTATACACGCTTTCGGGGCCTTTAGTCAAACCCCGACGGGATCCCCCCTTTATTTTCCTTATTTTAAGGAATAGTTTTTTTAGAAAAATGATGACAGGGAGCAGTTTTTTTGGTATATTATATTCTGTATCGCTGTACTATAATTTTTTATATACCCCGGTCAGAAAACGCCGGACTTAAATGGGTTTCAATACATGTGTGGAGGATATTCATGGATATTAGGCAGGACGCGATTGCAAACAAAACGCAATTAGAGGCCCTTTCCCAGCAGATCGAAGAGCTGTTGGCGCAGATCAAAGAAACAAAGCAGGCCCAGTCTGTTTTGGATGCACAGGTCAGCGACAGCACAGCGGAAGCTGAAGGCTACGAGCAGGAACTGAAGAAACTTCGGGCCCAGCAGAAAGAACTCATTGAAGAGCAGGCAAAGGAAACAAAGGAAGAGGCTGAGCTGCGAATTGCCCACAACAAGCAGTCCCAAAAGATGGAGGAAGAGCTGAGCCGGGAGCGGCAGAGTGCCGAAAAAGAGCTGGCTGAGCTGAACCGTGCTCTGGATGAGGCCGTCAGTCTCTCTGACCGCTATATCCTGGAGCGCGAAGAAACTCTGGCCGAAAAAAATAAAAAAAATGATTCGGCACAGCATATCCTTGATAAAAATGCTGCCGCACATAAGATCCTCCAGGATGAACTGAACCAGATCAACCAGCAGCTGAAAGATGCACTGAAAGCCGCTGCCATTCGCCGCTCAGTTTCCCACATCGAAAGGGAAAGTGCAGAGAATGCGGTTTCTCTGGCCCAAAAGGCGCTGGAAGAAACAGAGGCTGCCATGCTGGAAACGGAAGAAATGCTGGCCCTGCGTAGGGAGAATCTGAATGAGCTGATGACGATCCGCAGCAAAGAGATGCAGGATCTGCGCATCAGCTGCGAAGAGCTGATCGCCGAAGCCCGCGAGGAAGAAAAAGAAGCCAGCAGAGCCTTTATCAGCAAGAAGCAGGAGCTCAGCAAGGCGCAATCCCTGGCTGATCTGACGATCTCTGCCTTATCCACCGCAGAGGAAAACAATCTGCGGATGCACGCAGAACTGCAGTCCCTCTACCAACAGGCAGAACGGGAAGCACAGCAGATCAATTCCGATATGGAGGAAGCACTGAAACGGGCGGTCAACGAGCGGAACAATTACACCAAGGCCCTTTCTCTGGCTGAGGATATAGAGCTGGATGCCACCAATGCCATCGCAGAAGAAAAGAAGATCCGGGATCAGCTCGCCCGCCTGAACGTGGAGGTGCATGATCTGCGAAATGCAGCATTGGTCGCACAGAATCTGGTCAAGGATGCCACCATCGCAAAGAGCAATTCTGATCCGGACATGGCAGAGGTCATGCTGGAAATGGAGCGTGCTCTGGCCATTTCCGCGCAGGAAACGAGCTATGCCGTGGAAGCAAAAGAAGCAGAGCTGGCTGAAACCGAAAAAAACCTCCATAACATCGCCAGCCTTTCCCAGCAGAAGCAGCAGGCTCTGAGCAGCGCAAATAAGCTCATGAAGGAGGCAGAACAGCGCTGCCTCATTGCAGAGCGCGCCATGTTTGAGCTGAGCGTTCAGGCAGAAAACCGCAGCAAGAACAAGCTGGGGCAGATGATCGCGAACAAGCGCTCTGCCTATGAGCAGGCCCAGAGAGAAACCAAGGAATTAAAGGCGGCTGCCACCAACGCAGAAAACAATCTGCGGACGGTGAAAAACGAAGCAAACAAAGTGGAGCGGAACATGACCGTCTTCGCCAGAAACGCAGCCCAGACCATTGCCAGCAGCGAAAAAAGCATCAACGAAGCTGAGCAGAATTTCAAATCCCAGCTCAGCGAGGCCCGGGCTCTGGTGGAAATCACCACGGATAAGCTGGAGAAACTGCGTACAGCCAGAACCTCCAGGTTGATGGATCTTGAACAGTGCCAGGATCAGCTGCAGCTCCGCACCGAGATCGAAGAAGAGGCGGTCATCACTCTGGAGAAGCTGAACAACAGCGCACAGGAAAGGATACAGGATCTGAAAAAGCAGCTGGAAGCTGCCATCGAGAAAGACAACAGCGTTTACGAAGATGCAAAAAAACGGGCTGAAGAGGCTTCGGAGAAGCATGAGAACATTCTCCGGGAATCAATCACCGTTTCGGATAATATTATTACCTATCAGGAGCAGCTTGCCCATGCCAAGCATGCCTTCGAGAAGCTGATGGAAACACAGCACACAAAAAGGCAGGCGGCCCAGAATCTGGCAGATTATCAGGAAAAAGAAAAAGCTGCAATCTGCCACAATCTGGAAAAACGATTGGCCATCCTGGCAGAGCCCTTACACCTGGCAGAGCTGAATCTGCAGCAGCGCAGGAAAGCTTTCTGCCAGATGCAAGCTTTGGGAAGTGCCTATAAGCTGCGGCTGCAGCGTCTTAGCGCGCAGTTGGCTCAGCTTACCAAGGAACGGGATGACCTGAGCGCCGCTGAAGAACGCCGCGCTGCCCGGCAGGCTGAAGAAGAACGCCTGGAAGCAGCAAGGGCAGCCCAGCTGAAAGCAAAGCTGGAGGAAGAAGCGTATCAGCGCCAAATGAAAGAACAGCTTCGTCTCTCTCAGGAGCTGGAGGCAGCACATATCGCAGCAGAGGGCGTCAGAGCCCGTGAAGCGGCTGCGCAGTTCCGCGCTAAAGAAGCAGCCAACGCAGAGGCGATCCGCCTGGCAGCAGGCCAATTCCTCTCTGCTGAGGATAACCTGCGCCTCATCACCAGCGGAGAGCTTGCTTCCCGCATTGATGCCATGAGTGAGCTGGCGCGGCAGGAGGTCAATCGGCAGGAGGTCCGCTGGGTCTCTCTGGATGAGGCCGCAGATATGCTGGCCTCTGCAAAGCAGGCCCGCATGAGCGCCAGCCTGCAGGAGCAGATGTTTTCCGCAGCGCAGACCACCTACAACAGCATCTGCAGTGAGCTGGAGGATCGCCAGAACGCACGGAAAAAGGCCGGGCAGGATCTGGCCTCCGCGCAGGCTGCCCTCTACCGGGCAGAACGGCAAAAAAATGCACTCACACAGGCCGTGGAGAGCGTCAGGGAAGTGGCATCCTGCATGGATAAAAACACCAAAGCCACCTTCTCCCCTGTTATGAACAAGTTGCAGCAGGTTTTCTCTGAAAATGCGGATATGCTGCAAAAGGCAAAGAAAGCCCACAAAGCCGCACAGGAAAAGATCAGCCAGAACGAGCAGGATATTATCGCCACGCAGACCGCTGCCGCCGAGGCACAGGAACTGCTGAACGAGATCGCCAATAAATGGATCTACTCTGCTTATCAGGCCGTTCGCCTGGAAGCAGGGGCTGAAGTGATGCAGTGCGAGGTCGCGGATCGGAATGAGATCGCCTCCCTGGCGCAGCAGCGTTTTGAAGCAGCCAAAAAGGCTGCCGAAGAGGCCGGAGACGGCGAAGAACGCATCGGCAGCGTGCAGAAACGCAGAAAGAAGAAAAAGAAGAAGAACTAAAGACTCTGTGTCGGGAAAGAGGAAAAGCGCACGGCAACAGCCGAATATGAGAATAAGGGGTAGTTGCGTATATGACTATGCATCAGGAAACTGAAAATTCCATTTCTGATCGCAAAGAACAGACAAATCCCGCATTTGAGGATTTAGCCTTAGAATTGGAAAAGGCGCTCACCGAAAACAAACGGGACCTGGAGAAGGCAGAGACTGCATTCGAAAGTGCGGATGAAGATGCCTTCCATGCCACTGTGAGCGCGGAAGAAAGCGAAAAGGCATACCAGGCCAATCATGAGCTGCTGCAGACCCTGCGTGCTGAAGAAGAAAACATGCGGAACGCAACAGAGCTGGCCAGCGCGCTGGCCTCTGACGCCAGCAGCGCGCAGACCAACCGAAACACCAATTACAGCGAGCTGCTGAACCAGGCAATGAGTGCGCTGCACACAGTTTCCTCCAATGCAAAGCAGGAGCTGGCAGCAAAGCAGCAGCAAAGGGAGAAGGCAGAATATGCGGATCAACAGCTGCGGCTGAAATCCGCATCCTCTCAGCTTTCCGCCTACCTGGCTTTTTTGCGGCGGGCAAAGGCAGAGCATAACCGGCTCCACGCCACCAACTCCCTGAACCTGATCGAAAATCAGCATAAGCTGGCCCAGACCCGCAACGAACTGAGCAAACTGCTGGAAACCATCGCAAGGCAAAGAGAATTCCTGGAGGAAAGCCTTTCCGGATATTATCAGGCCATCCAGCAGGTGGAAAAGCTGGGAGCAGAGGAAGTGCAGCACAGAGAAAAGCTGGAACAGCTGAATGAGCGGCTCTCTGCCACAAGCATGGAGATCATCCCCCACGAATCTTTGCTCAATGATCTGCGCCATGAAGAAGGGCAACTCAAAGATGCCTTCGGCAAAGCCGAAAAGGAAGCCCTGCTTGCCGCTGAGCAGGAAAAAACTGCCGCAGAGGCTCTGGAAGAGGCCAATAAGCAGGAGGAAATCTGGGCACAAAGCGGCGAACAGCAAATGGCCGAGCTGCTGGAGCGCAACAGCAAGATGCTGCAGGAAGTAGAGCAGAATCTGCAGGCAGCTTCTGCTGCCTTCGCCAATGCTACGGATCTGGCAGAGCAGGCCCATTTGGAGCTGGAAAGGCATGAGGCGCAGATCCCCCTGCAGGAGAGCGAAAACAGCATTCGCAAGGAAGCCCTGGAAAAGGCCAGAAATGCGGCAGGCGAAACAGCGCGCATGGTGGTAAACGTCCAGGTGATCAAATCTGCCATGCATGGCAATTCCAGCGGCGCACTCTCCAGCGCGGAGGCTGTGCTGCAAAACACACTGCAAACGACCAACGATATGGTGGAAGAAAAGCAGCGTGCATTTAACGAATCCAAACAGCAGCTGGAAGAGATGAAGGAAGCCAGCCGCTTTTTACAGCAAGCAGTAGAAGAGGCTGAGCAGGCCAAAAACGCACTACAGCTTGTTTATAACGGCGTAAACTCTGACCATCAGCGCATCCTGGAACAAACCCGCAGAAGTGAATCTCAGCTTCAGTCTGTCAGCGATCAGAAGCTGAACGAGGCACATCTCCAGCGGCTCAGCGCCAGTGAGAGCTGGGAATCCGCAAGAAAACGGGCTGCAGAAAAGCAAAAAATCGCAGATGAACTGCGGGAGCAGCTGAATGTGAACATTCACCGGAGTAAAGAGGCTGTGCAGGCACGGGATCAGATGCAGAAGCAGATCAACGAGCTGAATGCCCGCATTGAAATGGAAAAGATCCAAAGTACCAATGACCGTGAAAAGCAGGTCATTCACCTTTGGGAATCCAGCAAGGAGCTGCATCTGCACGCGAAGGAAACCGGACAGCATCTGAAACACAACATAGAAAACGCCCAGCGCCTGAGCCATCAGGAGCAGCGCCTGGCCAGCAGCCTGAAACGGATCATCCGCGAGGCAAACGAAGCCTTCGTGGCGCTGTACGCCAAAAACAGCCGAAAACTGAGCAACACTGAGCAAATGATAGAAGAGCTGAAACAAGCTCTGGAGGAATATCGGCATAGCCCCTTCCTAAAAGAAAGCAGCTACGACGAAACCCTCTACACAGCAAGCAAGATCCTGAGCTCAATGGAGCTTTCAAACGGAGCCGGCTTGAAGGAGCCGGAGGTCTACAAGATCAATGTTGGCGAAAATCTGTATCTGGCGCCGGAGCTTATCATGCGCCCCATTCCCCAGGTAGAGGGTGACGCGGAGATCAAGCTGGATCCCTTTGATGTGGCAAGCTTCTCCCGCGAGCACGATGAGGAAACTAAGGCAACCGTCGCCCGAGTTCTGGAGGCGAAGAAGGAATACGACGAGCGACTGGCCAGGGAGGAAGCCCGCAAGCTTCAGGAGGAAGAAGAACGGAAAGCGCAGGAAGAGGCACGAAAAGCGCAGGAAGAGCAAGCCAGAGCAGCTGAAGAAGCTGCAGCCGCAGAGAAAAAGAAGGCCAGAGAAAACCTTCTGGAAGAGCTGCGCGCACTGGTGAAGGAGCCGCTTGCGCCGGAGAAACCCGCACCTAAACCTGTTAAGGAAAAGAGCAAGCAGGAGCAGGAAGCCGAAGAAGAGCTAAACCGGATGTTGAAAGACATCGAGGCACTGAAGAACAGCATCGAGAAGATCGAAAAGAACTCTGAGATCGACAGCATTGAAGAGAGCGAAGCAGCAGCCCCGCCCCAAGACACCCCCGAAGTCATCAAGGATGAGAGCATGGGGCTGGCGGAGGAAATCAACAGCCTGAGAACGATGATACAGGCGCACGAAGAAATGGCAGAAAATCAGGAAGAAGCGGCAGAAGAGGAGCAGCTGACGAGGCCAGAACTCCAAGCCGAAGAAGAGCAAAAAATCGAAGAAAGCCCTGTCCCGATCGAGGAAGCCATTATTCTGCCGGAAAGCAGCGTTGTGGAGGCAGAAGAGGATTTTACAGAAACTGCCCAGACTGCTGAAACCACTTTGATTTCAAAAGAGGAGCAGACGGAAGAAAGCGCACCGCTGATGCCGCTCTTCCCGGAGATCCCCGAGCTCACTCCTGAAGATATCTATACGGAAGTCGATGAAAGTCCAGAAGAGGCCCTGCCCGCCGAAAGTGATGAGGCAGAGCAGGAAGAGAGCGCGGATGATATCCCGGTTCATGATGAGAAACCTTCCCTCTTCGAATTCCCTGCGCCTGCACCGGAAAAACCTTCTCCGCTTTACACGGGAGAAGAAGACGAGCTTCTACCGGAGGAAGAAGCAGTGCAGCCTGCGCTGCCCTCCGAAGTCCACATCAGAGAGACTCCGCTGTCTCCGGAGAGCCCCGCAGTGGAGGAAGCAGCCCTGATTTTGGAAGATGACATTTATGGAGAGAGGATAGACGATGAGCATGCTCGCAGCCTGGCCAATGAAATCGACAGCCTGCGAAGCCTGATCGGCAGCAGCGATGGTTCTTTGCTCAGTACGCAGAAAAACACCTCTTCCGAAATCACAACCGAAGCGAAGGCACAGCAGGAATCGGAACGACTCCGCAGAGAGGAAGAGGAAGCGCAAAAACGCGCAGAAGAGCTGGCCGCAGCAGAGGCAGAACGGGAACGGAAAGCCGCTGAGGAAGAGGCTGCGCGTCTTACCCGCTTGGCAGAGGAAGCTGCAGCTCGCATAACGCAAAGCCAGCAGACAGCCGAAAATAGTATTCAGAGCAATAGCCAGACCGCCCACACCGCAAAAGAGGAGAATGAAGACGATCTGGAAGCTGAATTGAGACGGCTCATCTTCAGCAGCTTTAAATAATGAAATCCGCTCAGATAATCTGGAAGAGAAAACACGCAAGCATCAGAAAAGGCTTGCTGTCTGCGAAATGCAGGCAGCAAGCCTTTTCATTTCCTCTCCTCAAAGGGAGACTCCAAGCTGATGCCGGCTACTTCCCATACTTTGGATCGGACAGGGAGCTGCATAGGCCACTATGCTTCTCTGAAACTCTTCGCAAGAAGAAAGGCAGCTCCGACTAGGATAGTCGCACAAACGCTAAACCGCAGTTCTGCCTGCAGATCGTGGATCCCTGAGCAAGAGTTTTTTCCAACAGGGCAGTACCTTCGTTGTCATCCTGCCTGCTCCCTTCAGGGCGAACCCCCGCAATAAAAGGAAAATCAGAGCCCGTCAAGAGAAGAGCCTTTCCCGGATCCCCAGCCGAAAAAGCAGTCAAGGAAAGGTCTAGCCACGAAAAAAAGAGTCACAACTTTATTAGTTGTGACTCTTAAAACTTACCCCGGCGGCGTCCTACTCTCCCAGGGACCGGCGTCCCAAGTACCATCGGCGTTGG
>JAUMYD010000191.1:1669-2548 GCA_030528765.1 Bacillota bacterium | reverse complement strand
TGTCCGGAGATCCGCTGGTATATCAGCAAAAGATTTGGAATGAAAGCAGTCATGAGCCGTAAGGTGACAGAACATGTTGAAAAAAAGACCGGAAGAACAGAGACAATGGCGGAGGACAAGCGCGTATGATCACAGTATTGCTGGCGGCATGGAATGGGGAAGCGTATATTGAAGAACAGCTGGATTCCATTCTGGGACAGACTGAATGCGGGAAACTGAGAATCCTGGTGTCGGATGATGGATCTGAAGATGGGACAGAAGCCATCCTTGCGCGGTATCTGGCCCGGTATCCGGAGCAAATGGAGCTGGTCAGCCGGCCTCACGCACGAAAAAGGCAGGATGCTGAGAGCGGGATTCCGGCTGCAGCGGGTAATTTTTTCTGGCTGTTCGAACAGGCGCTTGAGAAAGAAAGGGATGCAGAAGGCGATTATTATATGCTGAGCGACCAGGATGATGTCTGGAAGCCAAACAAGGCAGAACGCCTGATGACAGAGATGAAGCGCCTGGAAGAAAAACTGGGTGCGGATCATCCGATTCTGGTGCATTCCGATATGGCAGTGACAGACGCAGATCGAAACGTGATACATCCGAGTTTTTTCAGATATCAGAACTGTGATCCGATGCGTGTGACATTTTCAGAACTTCTGGTGGAAAATTCTGTGACAGGAGGAGCTGTATTGATGAACCGTTCCCTTCTGGAACTGGCGGGAAGACGGCCGGCTGCGTGTTATATGCACGACTGGTGGTTATATCTTATAGCTACCTGCTTCGGCAAGGCTGTATATGATAACAGGGCGTATTACAAATATCGCCAGCACAAGGATAATGTACTTGGTGCTGCCACCTCTAAGGTAGGCGTCATAAAGCGAAGACTATCCC
>JAUMYD010000191.1:0-1659 GCA_030528765.1 Bacillota bacterium | reverse complement strand
GACAGCCTCCTGCTTTGGTACGATCTCATGGGTGAATGAGGCCCTGTATGAATACCGTCAGCACGGAAATAATACACTGGGGGCCAAAAAGGCGGGAAGTGTCCGTGATATGACAGAGCGTCTGGACCGCGCGAGCCAGGTGGAAGAAAACTATCGGAAGATGGCGGCCCAGGCTCATGCATTTGGAAAGCAATATCAGGAAATGATGAGTGAGGAACAGAAAGCGGTTCTTCGGGCGTATCTGGCGCTTCGCTACCAGTCTCCGGCCGGCAGACTGAGAAACATCTGGAGGAATCGTTTTTTTAAGAGTTCCAGGCTTCAGACGCTGGCGCAGTGTGTGACGATTCCAAGACCGGATGGTGAAAACCGCCCGGTTTAAACGAAGAAAATGGAACAGAAAAGCGGGAGTGTTGGATATTGAAGATCAATTGTGTGATTTTAAACTATAATGATGCGGACACGGCAGCGGTTTTGCTGAAGACGATCGGCAGATATCAGGCTTTAAACCGGATCGTGATCGTGGACAATGCCTCAACGGATGATTCCCTGGAGAAACTGAAAGAATTGCAGAAGCAATACGATCATGTGGATCTTCTGTGCTCTCCGAAGAACGGAGGCTACGGAGCCGGCAATAATCTGGGAGTCCGCCATGCTGTTGAAGTGAATCAGGCGGACTATGTGGTGATCGCAAATCCGGACGTGAAGTTTGATGAGGAATGTGTGAAGGCACTGGCTGCGACGCTGAAAAAAAATCCCAAACTGGCAGCTGCGGCAGCTTTAATGGAAGATCAGACCTTCGGTGTGATGAAAAACGGCTGGAAGCTTCATGGATTCTTTGGGGAGCTGCTGGCCATGGGCCCTGTCAGCCGAAGAGTGTTCCGTCGTTTTTTAACGTATCCTGAATCCTATTTCCAAGGGAAGAAGGCCGTGTATGTGGACGCGGTTCATGGGTCAATGCTGATGGTGGACGGGCGGAAATTTCTGGAAGCCGGCGGATATGACGAGGGGATTTTTCAGGAAGAAGCGGTTTTGGCAGCCCGCCTGAAAAAGAAAGGATACAGGACGGTCCTTCGTCTGGACCAGAAGTACCGTCATGAGCATTCCGTGTCGATCAGTAAGTCGTTTCAGGGACAGATCGATCGCCAAAAACTCAGAAATACGAGTGTGCTGTACTATCTGAAAACATATCTGGGTATTTCCAAAGGAAAAGAATGGATCGCAAAACTGTGGTTTTGGGGGATTCTGCTTGAAATTCGAGCGGCCGGATTCCTTGGTATTCTGTAAAACAGCAGTATATGGATGAAAGAAAATAAGAAGGGGGTCGCTGCATCTGCAGCGGCCCCTGTTTTAGTCGGATATGTAAGAATGAACCCTGTATTACTGGATTCCATGTGCAGCCAGAATGGCCTGTCTGGAAGCAGCGATTCCTTCCGGTGTTACGTTCGGATCTGTCGGATCCCAGCGCTGTTCGAACGGAATCTCGTAGTCGATGGTCGGTCGGTTGAATGGTCCGACGATCGGACTTTCGTACACTTCAACAACGGTTCCGACCGCACAGTGATCATAAATCCATTTACTGTCTTCGGTAGTCAGACGGATACAGCCTGCGGAGCGGGCGATACCCAGATTGTTATATGTGCTTGCCCATACGGTGTAAAT
>JAUMYD010000190.1 GCA_030528765.1 Bacillota bacterium | reverse complement strand
CGAACCCGGGACACCCTGATTAAGAGTCAGGTGCTCTACCAACTGAGCTAATGGCCCGAACAAATATAGATTATAAATGGTCAAACTATATTTGTCAAGGGGTTTTTAAAAAATATCATCATCACCCATTCCGGGCGGCGGGGCATCCTTATCACCGATCCAGCGTTCTGAATTGCTGCGAAAGGCAGTATACTGCTTAATGAAAATCATTTCTGCAGTGCCGCATGGGCCGTTTCTATGCTTCGCCACAATGACTTCCACCTTATCACCATCTGTATTCTGCTTCATGCTGGCTTCATCATTCAGAGGGGCATCTCCTTCTCCGGCAGGCTTTGGCTGATGCAGCAAAATAACAACATCCGCATCCTGCTCCAGAGCACCGCTCTCCCGCAGATGGCTCAGGTTCGGCGGCTCATTACTGCGCTCTGCCAGGCGGGACAGCTGAGAAAGAGCCAGCACGGGAATATCCAGCTCCTTGGCCATAGCCTTCAAAGAGCGGGATATCTCTGCCACCTCCAGCTGGCGGCTTTCTGCCCGGCGGCTGCCGCTGCCGCCCTGCATCAGCTGAATATAATCCACCACCACAAGATCCAGGCCTCGCTCCATCTTCAGCTTCCGCAGCTTGCTCCGCATCTCACCAATGCTCACGCTCATGGTATCATCGATATACATCTGGGCAGAGCTCAGACGTTCCACTGCTTTTTTCAATCTGGCAAAATCATCCTTGGAAATCCCTCCTCTGCGGGCCCGGGAGTGATCCACCTCAGCCTCTGTACAGAGCATCCTCTGCACCAATTGTTCCTTTGGCATTTCCAGAGAAAAGACCGCCACTACCTTTCCGTGGCGCGCTGCTGCATTCTGGGCGATATTGATCGCCATAGAAGTTTTGCCCATACCAGGTCGAGCGGCCAGAATAATCAGGTCGCTTTTATGCAGGCCGGAAAGATACTGATTATCCAGATCCGGAAAAGTTGGGATCCCAGTGACTCCACCAACGTTCTGCATTTCGCTGAGCGCGATGTACGTTGAGCTCAAAAGCTCGGGAAGCGCAAAAAAATCTCCGTGCCTGCGCCCCTCGGAAACCTCGAAAACAGCTCGTTCTGCCAACTCCAGAAGCTCTCCACCGCCAAAACCACCCTCGTAGCCGCCGGAATTGATCTGTGCGGCGACATCCAGCAGGGCTCGGACCTGCGCCTTATCTGTCACGATAGCCGCATAATGCAGTGCAGCAGAGGGAGAAGGTACGGAATCCAGCAGGCCGGCCACATAGGCCGCGCCGCCAACACGTTCCAGGTCCCCCCTGCTCCGCAGGGAATCGCAGACTGTTACCGGGTCGCAGGGCTGGGCATCATCCACCATTCGCTCTATGCAGGAAAAAATCAGCTGGTGCGCGGAAACATAAAAATCCCGGGGCCGAAGCACTTCACGCACTGCATTGGCTGCCTGCGCATCCAGCATGCAGGCACCAAGCACTGCCCGCTCTGCCTCCTGGCTATAAGGTGGGGTTTTGCCGATCTCCTCCTTCGCTGTGATCATTTCGCTTTATCAATGGCCACAACGTCAAGTGTGATCTCCACATGGACATTGGTATGCAGCTTCAGCATGGCTTTATAAGAACCTAGCTTCTTGACAGTTTCCGGCAGCTCGATCTTCTTTTTATCTACGTTATAGCCACTCTCTGCAAGAGCTGCGCTCACATCAGCCGTTGTCACAGAGCCGAACAGACGACCGGCTTCCCCAGCCTTTGCATGGAGGATAATGGTTTTTTCCTTTAGCTCTGCGGCCAGTTTCTTTGCCTTCTCCAGTGCCTGCTCCTCACGGATCATGCGCAGCTTGTTCTCGTGGCTAAGGCTGTTCATATTGGCCTTGTCCGCAGGCTGTGCCAGCTGTTTCACAAAAAGAAAATTCCGCGCGTAGCCATCGGCAACTTCCTTCACATCGCCCTTCCGGCCCAGCGCTTTTACGTCTTGCAGTAAGATCACTTTCATACCTACACGCCTCCTAATCACATAATTCCTCAATATATCCTGCTACAATACATTCTGCCAAAAAACTGTTGGCAAATAGAACCTCATAACCGAAGAAAAGACTCCGGACAAGCATGCCCCGGAACTGTTTTGCCCTTCCCTTCCAAGCGGAAGAGAAAAGCTATTCCTCCCTGCTGTGAGCTTTTTCTATGATCCGTGAACGCAGAGATTTCATATCATCCAAAACAGCCAGGAAAGCGAGAATGAATACACCTACGTTCAAAAAAATCAGCAGGAAAGCAACCAGGCAGAATCTGAGCAAACCCGGGAATCGCAGCGTCTTCATCGTCCAAAGCAAAAAAGAAAGTCCACAAAGTGCCAGCACCAGGCCAAAGCACAGAGAGAGGACAGAACCCAAACTTTCCATCCAGGAATAGGGGAAAAAGCGAGCCAGGAACATGAAAAGCAGTCCCAGAATCAAGCCCCAGCTAAAACGCCAATCAATGTGCCAGGTGAGAAAAGCGGGCATTCGGGGGATCTGGTATCCCTGTCGCCGCAGAACAGCAGAGGAAAGCAAGTAGCAGA
>JAUMYD010000189.1:2113-2555 GCA_030528765.1 Bacillota bacterium | reverse complement strand
CATCGAAAATATCGTAACTACCGTCATTCAGTCCGCAAAGAACCATGCGGACAAGGTTTTCGATGTCAATGTTATCAGTGAGGTTGACCCGCTGGAGATCTTTACGAACCGGGAAGGAGAAATCATCCTGAAAAAGTATTCCCCCATTGGGGAGTTGGCAGATTTCGCTAGGGAATATGCAGAGGCCATCAACGAGGCACTGAATAAGCCAGTGTTGATCGCAGACCGGGACAGCATTGTGGCGGTCTCCGGGGCTCCGAAAAAGGATTACCTTGGAAAATCCGTTGGACATCTGGTGGAGCGCTCTATGTCGGAGCGCTGTCCTTTTGTGACGGAGAATCCAGCTAAGGGCTCCATCGTGGCAGAGGATCGGGGGGAGCCTACCTATCGTTTTAACAGCGAGCTGATCATGCCCATCATCGCCCAGGGGGACCCCATTGGT
>JAUMYD010000189.1:0-2103 GCA_030528765.1 Bacillota bacterium | reverse complement strand
GGTGGTCTGTGGGCCGGAAGCTCTGGAGGATGCCGATCGCAAGGTGGCGCAGTCGGCAGCCGGTGTGCTGGCCCGGCAGATGATCCAGTGATGCAAAAAACAGCAGAGGCATTTCAGGCAAAACGGCGGTATTCCTTTTTCCGCCGTTTTGTGTTATGCTGTTGCTGAGGTGAGATAAACAATGACAAAAGAACTTTGTGATGCTGCTAAATGGCAGGAATTGATAGAGATCATGAGCCGTCTGCGTGGGGAAAACGGCTGCCCTTGGGATAAGGAGCAGGATCATATGTCCCTCAAGCGCTATCTGGTGGAAGAGACCTATGAAGTGGTGGATGCCATTGATCGGCAGAATGATGTGGATTTCTGTGATGAGCTGGGCGATTTGCTGCTGCAGGTGGTCTTTCATGCGCAAATCGCTGCGGAGGAAGGCCGCTTTACCATTGATGATGTGGTTTCCGGCATCAGTCAGAAAATGATCCGCCGGCATCCCCATATTTTTGGCGAAGCAAAGGCGGAGGATTCCACGCAGGTCCTTTCCATGTGGGAGGCCATTAAGGCCCAGGAACGGGCCACCGATGGGAAAAAAAGCGAAAAACGGGGGCTGATGAAGATCAATCAGAACCTTCCCGCTTTGATGACCGCCCAGAAGGTGCAGGATAAGGCTGCCCGGGTGGGCTTTGACTGGCCGGATATCTCCGGGCCGGAGGCCAAGCTACAGGAAGAGATCCAGGAGCTGCAGGCTGCAAAAACGCAGGAAGGAAAGCTGGATGAGCTGGGTGATGTGCTCTTCGCCACAGTGAATCTGGCCCGCTTTCTGAATGTGGATGCCGAGGAAGCACTGCGGCACACGGTGAAGAAATTTGTCAGCCGTTTTGAATATATTGAGCAGCATATGGAGGCAGCCGGGCTCCAGTGGGGCGAGGCCTCTTTGGAAGAACTGGATCGGCTCTGGGATGAAGCAAAAGGAAAGGGGCTTTAAGATGCGGCTGGATAAATACTTGAAGGTTTCCCGTATCATCAAACGCCGCACCGTGGCCAAGGAGGTCTGTGATGCCGGGCGCATCCAGGTAAACGGCCGCCCGGCCAAGGCAGGCACGGATATCGAGGTGGGGGATAAGCTCAGTATCAGCTACGGCGGCCGCCTTACCGAAGCAGAGGTGCTGATCGTGGCGGAGACCATGCGTGCCGACCAGAGCAGCACCATGTACCGCATTCTCAGCGAGCAGCGCATCAGCGACATGCTGCGGGAAGAAAACCCGATGGAATAAGCAAAAGCCACTGCCGGGGAGTGCCGGACAGTGGCTTTTTCATGCTGCATTTCTCCTGTTTGCAAAAAGCACAGGTAGTACGATTCGTGTGTTTCCCATGACTGCGGGAAAATATACTTGGGAAGGGAATATGCGATTTCCGGTTTGCAGAAACCGGGTGAGCAATATAATGAGCCACAAAAACGGAAAACATCGTTCCTTTTTCCGGGCATCCCTTTTTTCCATAGGGAAGGAGAAAGAAAAGCCGGGAATTGCTTTGCATTTTTTAGTGTTTACTTATCAAAATAATGAAGAATAGATTTATTCGGTTGTTTCGATTTCATTAAGCGTTTCGTCAAGGGCTTCAGAGGATTCCGTGTCTCTGGTATCACAAATATCAGCGTAATGCTCCTCTAACGCATATAATTTCAAGCAATATTGCTGGATATCAGGGGAGATGCTGTCACTGAAGCTGGCGATATATAGATTTTTATCTTTATCTTCCACAATGAAACGAATAAAATCTTTAAAATCCCCATCCCCTGCGGAGAGGACGATCGCATCATAACGATCAAAGAATCGTAATGCTGTGGTTGCTATGCCGACATCAACACCTTTTTGGACCCAAGCAAAAAATTTTTTATTGCAATTTTTGCAAACATATGTTTTTTTCTTTAAGCCATAGAGGTTCACTTTAATGCCGGGCCCATTCGGCTCTGCTGTTTTTAGCCAATTATAAAATTTTTCCTTATAAGGTGAAGGTGTATTTGTAATAGAGTCGAAATACCAGCCATCTATTCTGGTAAAACCAAATTCTGCGCGAAGTCTTTCCTTCATCTTTTTGTAGTCGATACCA
>JAUMYD010000188.1 GCA_030528765.1 Bacillota bacterium | reverse complement strand
TTTTGATCATCACTGTGATCCTGGCTGACCGGGATCGGACAGAGCTTTCGGAAATGGCTCTGGTGATCGGGGCCGGGTTGGAGCGGGGGGATGCAAAAGAAGGTGGGCAGGAGGATTGGAAGCTTACAGTGGAGCTGGCCTATAAGCAGCAGAATGATTCCAGCGGATCCAGACGGATTTTTTCTGCCCATGGTGGCAGCTGGGAGGAGCTGAAACAGGAATTGGGAAGGAATATGGAAAAAAGACCGCATTGGAGCAATGCGGTGGTGCTGCTTCTGGAGGATTCCGTTTTGGAAGCAGGGGAGGGGAAATCCCTGCTGCGGGAAATTTTTTTGGATCCACAGGTAAATGGGGATCTGCTGCTGGCTGTCAGCGAGGCAGAGGTTTCCGATCTCTTTTCTGTCGTTTTTGGGGAAAGCAATTATCTTTCCGCCGGCCTGGATCAGGCTCTGCGGCTGCAGGCAAAGGAAAAGGGGAAGCAGCCGATCCGTCTTTTTGACTATATGGAGCGGGTTTTGGCAATGGAAGAGATCCTGCCCCTGCCGCTGGTTTTTCTTGATGCTGGAGAGAAAGAGCTGGCCTGCCTCAGAAGAGAAAGCTATGTTGCCCATTGAGTCTCTGGCTTCTGTTTTTCGTTTTAATGATGTGCGCTTCATGAGATCCGGGGGGGTCTTTCGAAGGATTCCGCAAAAGGAGTTTGTACAGTAAAAAGCCTTGGTGAGGATGCTATGGAAAAATCAAAAGCACTGACAAGATCTCAATGGGCTGCACTGGCGGCAATGAGCTGGCTTGCCCCTTTGGCACGGATCGCGGAGACAAATGGGGAAATGGCAGCCGGGAAGATTCTGATCCTTTTGCCCGCACTCCTTTTTGCCTTACTCGGGGGGCTGCTGCTGCTGCGCATAGCTGCACTTTCTTCCTTTTTCGACCGGCTGCGGGATTCTTTCGACTTCAAATATCAGCTGGCCCGGGGACTGCTGGCTGTTTACCTGCTGCTGATCTGTGGGCATCTCCTTTCAGATATTTCAGCACTCTGGTGTGTCTGGGCCGCAGCAGAAAGTTCCAGCTGGCTTTTTACCCTGTTGTTGCTGGCCATTTTGGTTTACGGCCTGCACAGAGGCTCCTCCGCTGTTATGCGCTGGGCTGTTTTGGCCCTGGCTGCCCTGCCGATCCTTGCTGTTCTGGATACCCTGCTTTTACTGCCGAAAATGCGTTGGGAGAGGCTTTTCCTTCTTCCTGCGCAGGATTTGAACTGGAGCGGCGGCTTTTTCAACTATCTTCTTTTGTTGCTTTCCGGTTTGCCGGTGCTGCTTTGGTATGGAGCCTTGCCGAACAGCAGGAGCGTTGGTGCGGCCTCTCTTGGCTGGTTGGTCTCCGGGCTTTATCTGCTGCTGCTGGTCATTCGGGATAGTCTGCTCCAGGGGCTGCTCAGCACTTGGGAACGCTTCCCGCTGCTCAGGAGTTTGAAAATGGTGGAGCTGGGCGTGGGGCTGAACCGAATGGAGTTTCTGGCGATTCTGGTGCTGATGGGCCTGATGCTGGCAGGAGTTATGCTGCTTGCCGCTGCCTCCCGGGAGATGCTGGAACGGATCTCCATAGTAAAAAGGGAAGGAAGCATAATATTTTCGATAATCATCTTGGCGGCAGCGGCCTTCTTGTGATATACTTGTTCGGTAAAGAAACTGTGGCTATTTTTTCGAAGAAGCAGAAAAAACAGTTGACTCCCTCTTATTCGTAATGTAATATTTTAGTGTAGCATAGCGTCAGCGTGGGGAGTGAGACCTGCTGCCGAAACGAAAAGAGGGAGGCGCGATTGTGGAAAGCAAAATTAAAAGCGAGAGTGTTGACGAGTTGTTTCAGGCTTTGCTGGCTTTGCGGGATCAGGATGAATGCTACCGCTTTTTTGCTGATCTGACCACTGTTCCTGAGATCAAATCTTTGGCTCAGCGCTTGCAGGTCGCGAAATTGCTTATGGAAAACGAAACGTATACTGTAATCTCCAAAAGTACAGGGGCCTCCACCGCTACCATCAGCAGGGTGAAAAATGCTTTGTTTTATGGCTCGGACGGATATAAACTGATAATTGACAGGTTAAATAATATCAATCAAGAATAAGGAGATCAAAACAGTGGAAATCATCCCGGCAATCGATATCAGAGAAGGTGCTTGCGCTCGTGTATTGGGGGAAGAACCGCCGGAAGCGGATATCTATGCGGAAGATCCCCTGGAGCAGGCCATTATCATGCGTGAATTAGGTGCGGAATGGGTACATATCACCGATTTGGACGGTGCTTTTTCCGGCCATCTTTGCAATCTGCATCATATCCAGGAAATCGTTGGGCTTTCCGGGGTGAAGGTTCAGCATTCCGGCGGGATCCGCAGCCTGGAGCATATCAGTACCCTGCTGGCAATGGGCGTCAGCCGTGTTGTGCTGGGTGCTTCTGTTCTGCGCAATCAGGAATTGCTGCGTCAGGCTTATGAAAAGTTTGGCGACCAGGTGATCCCGGGCGTGGATGGCCGGGATGGTGATGTTTCGATCGAAGGCTTTGAAACCACCACCAGCACGACAGTGC
>JAUMYD010000187.1 GCA_030528765.1 Bacillota bacterium | reverse complement strand
AGAAATTCATGCACAATGTAAAAAAGCCCGGAATGCATACACACTCCGGAGCATTTGCTTCAGGCAGAGCAAAGGCCTGCCTGCTTCCACATCTTCTCCCATCCAGACTGTAACTGTCGGCTTCGGAATTGCACCGAATTATACCTTGCGGCTCGTGGGCTTTACCACCGGTAGGGACTTTCACCCTGCCCCGAAGATTGTATTCAGCTGTGTATTAAGCATACAAGACATTCGTCCACTTGTCAATAGGGGAGCGGAAGCTCCGGGAAATAAAATTTCTCTTCCGTTTTTTCGGACGGAAAAGACGAAAAACGCCTGCTAAATCTAGAGGATTTCCGTCATTCAGGCCCGAAGGAAAGCTTCGATCCGCAGCAGCACATCTACCCGCTCAGAACTCAGCAGCAGATTATGGCTGCTCTTCCCATACGCATGGCATTCCCGCAGATCAGAAAAAGTCTCCGCCGCATCCCGGCAGCACTGGGGATCCACCACGGCGTCCTCTGCCGCATAAAGCAGCCAGACAGGGGAGCTCACCTGGGGGATCAGTCTTTCGCAGAGCTTCCCCAGACGCAGAAGCTGACCGATGGAGCGAAGATACATGCAATCATACAAAAAGGTGCAATCCTCCAGCTCCGGGGGAATGGAATCAGCCAGCAGCAGCGGAAAGGCGGTGTTCCGGCATTTTTCATAATCCAGCTTATAAAAGCCCTTATTCCGCAAGCGATAGCCCGGCACCATAAGCAGCATTTTCCCGATCTTCCCTGTTCCCCCGTAGCTTGCTGCCAAATAGGTGCAAAGTGCGCCGCCCATGGAGCTGCCGATCAGGTGCAGCTTCTCATAGCGATCCAGCAGCGGCTCCAGAGCCTCCCGGCAATCCTGCTGCCACTGCTCTGCCGTCACATCCCGCATATCTGCAGGCTTTGTGCCGTGGCCGGTGAGCAGAGGGGCATAGAGATCATAGCCAGCGGAGCGGATGCTTTCCTGCAGAGGGAGATACATGCCCGGCGCCGCGCCAAAGCCATGGATGCAGAGGCATGCCTCCTTGTTTCCCCAGCTTTCCGCAATGGGCAGAACCGCCTTTTCTTTTCTCGTCTCCATCTTCCCGGCTCCTTTTCCTGTTCTTCAGCAGAAGCTTTCCGCTCTGTTTTTGCAGTATAACACAGCAATTGTGGAAAGCAAAAGGTTTTTCCTGGAAATGCTTCGGAATTTTGCCGATATTTTGCTTTTGCAGACAGGGCTTGCCTGTGCTATACTGTTTTTCACCACAAATTATTCCTTCGGAGGAAAACCATGAACGAAAACCTTGCCAATCACAAAAGTCTGGAAGAAGCACTGGAACCGGGCAGCACAAAAAAGAAAAACTGGGCAGCCTTTATCGAATCCGATGCAGTGAATTTCTTCAATCGCTTTGAGATCGAAAAGATGACTCTGGACGATGGTCTGGGCAATAAGGCCAAGCTGGCCCGCACCAAAGATAACGAGATCAAGGTGGAATACACCTCTTCCGTTACCCTCTAAGGCGCTGCACAGAAAGTTTTTTCAGAAAGCAGGGCAAGCCGCAAAAACACAAAAGCACCTGACAAAAACCTGTCAGGTGCTTTTTGCTGCGCTTTCGCTTCCCCTCTGCGAAAAAAGATCTTCGGCGGAGTACGGGCTGCAAAAGCAAAGAGCAGCTCCTTTCCGGTAAGATCGCGATTGTTCAGATCACGAAAAAAGAAAGAAGCTGCTCTTATGGCAGAAAGTTCAGCACATACAAAATGGAACTGCAAGCATCATTTTTGGTTTACTTGAAAAGCAAGCCTAGTTTTCTTTGTTCTGAATATATGCATGAATGGCGGCAGCCGCTTTTTTCCCGGCGCCCATGGCCAGAATCACCGTGGCCGCGCCGGTGACCGCATCGCCGCCGGCATAGACCGCCTCCCGGCTGGTCTTGCCCGTCTCCTCATCCGCCACGATGCCGCCCCAGCACTGGCACTCCAGCCCGGGGGTGGTGGCTTTGATCAGGGGATTCGGGCTGTTGCCGATGGCAACGATGACCGTATCCACATCCATGGTATATTCGCTGCCCGGCTTTTTCACCGGACGACGGCGGCCGGAAGCATCCGGCTCGCCCAGCTCCATCTCCACCACTTCCATGGCTTTGACCCGACCCTGTTCATCCCCTATGATCTGCGTCGGGTTGGTCAGCAGGCGGAAAAGGATGCCCTCTTCCTTGGCATGATGCACTTCCTCCGCACGGGCAGGCAGCTCCGCATCGCTGCGGCGATAAACGATATAGACAGTCTCCGCACCCATGCGCTTGGCACAGCGGGCTGCGTCCATAGCTACATTGCCGCCGCCGATAACAGCCGCCACCCTGCCCACCTTGATGGGGGTGGCATGCTGCGGAAAATCATAGGCCCTCATCAGATTGATGCGGGTAAGAAATTCATTGGCAGAATAGACCCCCAGCAGATTTTCCCCGGGGATCTTCTGGAAATTAGGCAGGCCGGCCCCGGAAGCGACGAATACAGCCTCAAAACCCTCTTCCTCCAGCAGTTCATCCAGCGTGATGCTTTTACCGATCACCGTGTCGGTGAGGATCTTCACGCCCAGCTTCTCCACGGTGGC
>JAUMYD010000186.1 GCA_030528765.1 Bacillota bacterium | reverse complement strand
GGATCGGGGCGTGGATCGGGGCGGGGATACAGGCTGAAGCTGAGCTTAGAGCATCCGATCCAGCAGCGCCTGCAGGTCATCCTCGCTGCGGTATTCCACCACCAATTTCCCACGACTGGGGCTGCCCTGGATATGGGCCTTCATGCCGATGGCACCGGTGAGCTGTTTTTCCAGCTCACTGAGGACAGCCATGCTCTGCCGCTTTGTTTTTTCCACCGTTTTTTTCACAGGCTCACCCTGCAGCTTTTTGACGGCTGCCTCTGTCTGCCGAACGGAAAGCTCCTCCTTCAGGATCATCTCCAGCAGGCGGCCCCGCAGCTGTGTATCCTCCATGGAAAGCAGGCATCTGGCATGCCCGGCACTGATGCGTCCCTCTGCCAGCAGCTTCTTTTCCTGCGGATACAGCTGCAAAAGCCGCAGTGTATTCGCCACATGGGGGCGGCTCTTTCCCAGGCGCTGGCCCAGCTTCTCCTGGGTATAGCCGTATTCCTCCATCAATCTGCGGTAGGCATCTGCTTCTTCCAGTGCGCTCAGATCCTCCCGCTGGATATTCTCGATCAGGGAGATCTCTGCCAGCTGAGAGGGGCTGAACTGCCGGATGATGCAGGGGATCTGCTTCAAGCCGGCCAGGGAAGCTGCCCGGAAGCGGCGTTCGCCGGCCACGATCATATAGCTGCCGCCCTCTGCCTCCTCCACGACCAGCAGGGGCTGCATGACACCAAAATTGCGGATGCTTTCAGCCAGCTCGCCCAAGGCTTCTTCCTTGAAATCCTTGCGGGGCTGATCCGGGTTCGGGTGGATCTCCGAAAGGGGGATCTCCCGCACTTTTTCCTGAGCGGAAAGCTCTTCCTGTATATCGATTTCCGGCAGGAGTGCGCCGAGCCCTCTGCCCAGAGCCTGTTTTTTTGCCATAAATACCTCCGAATTTTCTGTACCGGGTTTTCCGGCCTGGCTGCTGTCATGCAGGGCAGCGCTGCCTTTGCCGGGGATGGTTTCACGTGAAACATTGTGTTTCCCGCCTGTCGGAGCCCCTTTCCGGGCAAGCTCCAAGATCTGAGCAAGGTTTATCTCCACAGGGACGGGAACATATCCCGCAGAGAAGCCCATCTCCACAGAGCGGGGAAGCCTCACCAGCGGGAAAACGCCCCTTTCCGGGGAGAAAGGGGCAAAGAAAAACTTTGCGCTTCGGCGCTGCCACTGCGGCAGCAGGAATACAGGGCTGGGCTGCCTGCTATTTGCTGTTCGCATTGCGCTGCAGGAATTCCTCAGCCAGATTCTGATATTCCTCGGCACCGCGGCAGCGCTGGTCATAAAACACGCCGGGGATGCCGTGGCTGGGTGCCTCCGAAAGGCGAACACTGCGGGAGATCATGGTGGTATAGACCTGCGCCCCAAAATAACGCCGGGCTTCCTCAGCCACCTGATTGGAAAGATTGGTGCGGCCATCATACATGGTCAGCAGCACACCCTCCAGGCTGAGCTCGTGATTCAGATTATTCTGCACCAGCTGATAGGTATTCAGCAGCTGACTGAGCCCCTCCAGTGCATAATATTCGCACTGCAGCGGGATCATAACAGAATTCGCACAGCTCAGCGCGTTGATCGTCAGCAGGCCCAAAGAGGGCGGGCAATCAATAAAGATATAATCGTAAAAAGGCGTCTGCGGGCGGATCGCCCGGCGCAGCTTATTTTCCCGGGAGATCGCCGTGACCAGCTCCACTTCGGCACCGGCCAGCTGGATGGTGGCCGGGAGCAGGCTGAGATTTTCATACTTCGTCTTCTGAATGACAGCCTCCGCAGGCGCGCCGTTAATAAGCACATCGTAAACGCAGTGCTGCACCTTCCGCCGATCCAGCCCCAGGCCGCTGCTGGCGTTCCCCTGCGGATCCAAATCGATAAGCAGGACTTTTTTCCCCCGCTGACCCAGAGCGGCAGAAAGATTGACGGCTGTGGTGGTTTTGGCCACGCCGCCCTTCTGGTTCACAATGGCAATCACTTTCCCCATCTCGAATCCCCCAAAAAACGTAATAGGGAATAGTTCGTTCTGTGATGCGCATATCCTGCACGAAAGGGAGATTTTTGTCAAAGCCGCAGATCTTCACCCGGATGCAGTGATCGTTTCACGTGAAACAATGCCCGCCAACTGCTCCCCGCTGCGCTGCGGAGCATCCATTTATAATCATTTATATATTCAAAAAATATGGCTATATTCTTAAAACTACAGGTAATTTATCTCTAGAAAAACAGCAAATGAGAAAATTCGGATAGCTGCTGAAAATGAAGCAAGCTGTGGATAAAATGTGGATCATTTTCCCGCCCACTGCCGCCGCGGACGGCAGTGGAGACGCGGAGAGGATGCCGGACTGCCCTGGAAGAAGCGGCTTTCCGGGGACCCTCTGCAGCAGCTGGATCCTGGAAAAGGCCAGTTAAAGGCCAATGTATAAGCAAAACCCCACATAGAGGCCGGGGCATTGCATCTCAGGAGGGTTTTCCCGCATAAAAATTAGCTCCCACCGCAATTTTTCTGCTGTGAGAGCTGTTTATAAGATGTGGATAACTCGTGGAGAACTCTGTTTTTCCGCAGGGGAACCCGCTGGCGAAACGGACGCGCCCCTCAGCCGGGGAACCCGCTGGCGAAAAATT
>JAUMYD010000046.1 GCA_030528765.1 Bacillota bacterium | reverse complement strand
TAGATAAAATGAAGGTCTTAGTTCTGAACAGTGGTTCCTCTTCCCTCAAATACCAGCTTTTCAACATGGACGATGAAAGCGTTCTGGCAAAAGGTCTGGTCGAGAAGATCGGTTTGGATGGCTCTCTGCTCACCCACCAGCCCGCTGGCATGGATAAAGTGAAGATCGAGGCTGCCATCCCCAATCACAATGTTGCCATCGAATTGGTCGTTGCCGCACTGCTGGATGAAAAACACGGCGTCATCAAGGATATGAAAGAAATCGATGCAGTCGGTCACCGCACCGTACACGGCGGCACCACCTTCTCCGAATCCTGCCTCATCAGCGATGATGTGGTCGCAGAGATGGAACGTCTCGTCACCTTGGCTCCGCTGCACAATCCCCCCTGCATCCTGGGCATCAAAGCCTGCCAGGAAAAGATCCCCGGCGTTCCCATGGTCGGCGTATTCGATACCGCTTTCCATCAGACCATGCCTCCGGCATCCTATCTTTACGGCCTGCCCTACGAATATTTTGAAAAATATCAGCTGCGCCGCTATGGCTTCCACGGCACCAGCCATCGTTTCGTCAGCATCCGCTGCCGGGAGATCCTGGGCAACCCTGAGCACAGCAAGATCATCACCTGCCACCTGGGCAACGGCTCCTCTCTGGCAGCCATCAAGGACGGTAAGGTCCTGGATACCTCTATGGGCCTGACTCCTCTGGAAGGTCTGCTCATGGGCACCCGCTGCGGCGATCTGGATCCCGCCATCCTGCCCTTCCTGATGGAAAAAGAAGGACTGGATATCGCCGGCATGAACACTGTCATGAATAAGAAATCCGGCCTGCTGGGCATCTCCGGCGTCAGCAGCGATATGCGTGATGTGGAAGAGGCCGCTGCTGCCGGCAATGAACGTGCCGCCATCGCACTGGATGTTTTCAAGAAAACCGTTCTCCGCTATATCGGTGCTTATGCTGCTGAGATGGATGGCGTTGATGCCATCGTCTTCACCGCAGGCATCGGCGAAAACGGCAAGGCCGTTCGCAAAGCCATCTGTGAAAACCTGACTTACCTGGGCATTGAATTCGATGAAGAAGCCAACGATTGCCGCGGCAAGGAAGTCGAAATCAGCAAACCCGGCTCCAAGGTTCGCGTATTCATCATCCCCACCAACGAGGAATTGATGATCGCCCGCGATACCAAGGAGATCATCAGCAAATAGTTTTTTATATGCTGCAATCCCCGAAAGGAGGCCTCTTTGAGGCCTCCTTTTTATTTAAAGCTGCGCTTCCTCAATAAACCTCTGCAGATCCGTTCTGGCAATGATATAACTGCGCCCCCGCTTCACTGCGGGCAATCGTCCGCTTTTGATGAGTTCGATAATGTAGGCATAGCTCAGAGGCAGAATCTCCATAAGCTGCCGTATGGTGTAGCCTTCAATGGCGTTCAGGGCCCGCCGCCGTTCTCCGTATTCCGCTGCTGCGGCTGCGGTTATGAAATATTTCCTCCCCACCTTATATGCGGGCAAATGGCCGTTTTCTATATCCCGCCGTATGGTGGCATAGCTGGTATCGCTGGCTTCCGCTGCCTGCTTCAGCGTAAGATACTCCATTTTTTCTTCCTCCCGGCGTTTTTTCTCATTCTATGCGGAAGAACCGGGCACTATGCCCTGCGGTGCAAAAATAAAGGCTCCTTTTGCTTTCGTTTCGTCTGGCAAGTCTATTCTGCCAAAGGAGCTTTTTATGCGCAGGCTTTTCTTCACCTGCATAGCGGAGGGCGTTCAGATAAAAAAGCCGCTGCCCCTTTATCAGGGGCAGCGGCTTTGTGCAAAAAGATAAATTCCACAAAAAGTGCTTATTCCATATGGATCGTAACAGAGGGAGAAACCAGCGCCGCCCAATCCGGATTGGTAGAATCCACACTGCGCACATTCAGTTCGCCACTGCCCAGCAGTGTCAGCAGCTCGTTATGCTGGTTCTTGGTGAAATTCACGAAGCGGGCGTGATCCATAGCCAAGGCCACTGCGCTCTGCCCTGCGGAAAGCTCCAGGATCTGCCCACCGGGGAAGGTGCCGGTATAAAAGGCATTGATGCCATTGAACACGCTGGTCTTGATATTCTTAATGGCAGAAGTTACCACAGAATCCGAAGCACGATACAAATCAAAATCAGAACAGATCACCACAGTTCCTGCTGCCTCTGCCGCCACCATCACGGAAGAAGCGATCTCCCCGCCGCAGGCGAAAATGCACTGGGTATTGTTCAGATACCAGGTGGAAGCCAGATTCTGCGTTTCCGCCGTAGCCATGAAACCACCTGTATAGCCCATGATCACCTCCACTTCCACACCACGATCCCGGGAAGCCTGATCCAGCCCCTGCAGAAAACCGGCTTGATAGCCCATGATGCTGGGAATAGCCATAGCACCCAAAAAACCCAAGCGGGTATATCCCTCCATAACTGCGGAATACCCGGCCAGAAAGCCGATCTGCTCCTCATTGAAATACATGCTGTAAACATTGCTTGCACACTGCTCATCTCCGGTGCTGGAGGTGGGACTGCAATCGATGCAGATGAAACTCGTTTCCGGATACGCATACTGCGCTTCGTAGACAGCCGCCTCAAAAAGCGGGCCGGAACAAATCACCAGACGCGCTCCGTTTTTGACCGCCTCCGCAATGGAAGCAGAAAAAGCAGTGGTAGAAGCTTCCTCCGGCTGATACCAAAGACAGCTGACATCAAAGGCAGCCCCATAAGCTGCTACACCTTCCCAAGCGCTCTGATTCATGCCGCCACTCGTAACATCCCCGCCATCCGTAATCAGAGCCAGCTCAAAAACGCTTTCTTTTTCAGCGGCATTGGGGCTTTCCTCCGAATCTCCTTTTTCTCCCGCCTCCTCTTCCAGCATAGGATCCACAAATATCGCATCCTCAGCGGGCTTGCTATGATTCACAAACTGCGGGGTCACGCAAGCAGAAAGGAGGCAGAGGAGCAAGAGAAGCAAAAGCATAAAAATATATTTTTTCATGGTAGCACCTCGTCTAAGTAAAATCACTGCTGCCTATTATAGCACGATTCCGCAGCTGAAACAAGTTTTCCGGCAGAAGGGGGCCTGCCAGCCGCAAAAAAAGGGGCAGCACCGAGCTGCCCCTTTAAAGATCAAAAGCAAAGCTTATTCGTTGAAGAAACGGGAGCCATCCCCATAATGCTCCATGACATAATCAATATCCTTATCCCCACGGCCGGAGAGGTTCACCAGAATGGAGCCGGGCTTTCCTTCCCGCGCTACCTTTATGGCATAGGCCAGGGCATGGGAGCTTTCCAGTGCCGGGATGATGCCCTCATAGCGGCAGAGCAGGAAGAAAGCCTCCATCGCAGCTTCATCGTCAATGGTAACATACTGCACCCGCCCCAGCTCACGCAGATAGGCGTGCTCCGGCCCCACAGAGGGGTAATCCAGGCCGCTGGCGATGGAATAGACCGGAAGGGGCTCGCCCTGCTCATCCTGGAGCATGATGCTGGAGAAACCATGCATCACGCCGGGGCTGCCATAGGCCATACTGGCTGCATGATCCCCGATGCCGGAGCCACGGCCCAGAGGCTCCACACCGTAGATATCCACCGGATCCGCCAGGAAAGCGGAAAAGATGCCCAAAGAATTGGAGCCGCCGCCCACGCAGGCACAGACCTTATCCGGCAGATGGCCGGTCATATCCAGGAACTGCTCTCTGGCCTCCACACCCAGGATGGACTGGAAATCCCGCACCATCATGGGGAAGGGATGGGGGCCAAGGGCAGAGCCGATGCAATAGATCGCTGTATCATATTCTTTCAGGTATGCCTCAAAAGCAGCATCCACAGCTTCCTTCAGGGTTTTCAGGCCGTGGCTGACCGGCACCACACGGGCGCCCAGCATCTTCATGCGGGTCACATTAGGCGCCTGCTTGGCGATGTCCACCTCGCCCATATAGATATCACATTCCAAGCCAAAGAAAGCAGCAGCCGTAGCCAAAGCCACACCATGCTGACCGGCGCCGGTCTCCGCGATGAGCTTCTTCTTCCCCATGTATTTGGCCAGCAAGCCCTCGCCCATGCAGTGATTCAACTTATGGGCACCGGTGTGATTCAGATCCTCCCGCTTCAGATAAATCTGGGTCTTTCCCAGCTTGTTGGAGAGGCGCTCACAATGATAGACCGGCGTGGGGCGGCCCTGAAATTCCTTGCGGATGCGGCGCAGCTCATTGATGAACTGTGCGCTCTGGGCGATGGTCTCATAGGCCACGGTGATCTCTTCAAAGGCCACTTTCAACTGCTCCGGCAGATAGGCACCACCGAATTTTCCAAAATAGCCGTTCTCATCCGGATTATGCTGCAGATAGTCATCAAAATCTCTGTATTTATTTGCCATGGTATTATCCTCCATTATTTATATTCGGCGCACCTGGCCGCTTTATTTTTATTCTCTGCCCACTGCTTGCTGCACATTCTGCCAGCTGCGGGCTTTATCATTGGGAGATAAAGCCATGATTAGACCCCCTTTAAAATAAAAAAATCTCTACGCCAAAAGCGCAGAGACCAACGGATGTTTGTCCAGCCCATACCGTAAGCAAAGCATCACCAGTTTGCGGAAAGAAGCATTTGTTTCAGCTTACAAACGATGCGGAACATAGAAAACCTCCGGGCAAAATAAATTTGCTTTTAAGATGGTGGTTATTATACTACATCCTTCACAAAAAATCAATTCTATTTTTCAAACAACATCAGATTTTTTATCTTTGCTGCGTTTTCCGGGCTGCTGCAGCGTGCCAGCAGCGCCAAAGCCACCTGGGCAGCGGAGCCTGGCCCGGCACCGCTGATCAGATTTCCATCCTCCACCAGGGATTCTCCGCTGACCTTCGCACCGCAGGCTGCCAGTTGCTGCCGAAAATCCGTATCCCCGCTGCAATAGGTGGCTGCCCGCCGCCCCTGTAAAATCCCGGCCTTTCCCAGCAGCAGGCTGGCGGTGCACACCGCGGCAATGGGCTTTTGCGCTTGATGAAAGCTGCGGATCAACTCCAGAGGACGCCGGCCGCAGCAGCGGAAATAGCCATAACGGGGGAAACCACCTGGGATCGCCAGGGCAGCGTAATCCTCTGCTACTACCGCATCCCAGAGCAGCTCTGCCTGCATCCGATGGCCGAAGCTGAGCGCCACCTCTTTCGCAGGCCCGGCGATCCGCAGTCTGCAGCTTTTGTCCCCGCAGACCTGATTCCAGCCGAACACATCCGTGAAGGCCGCAGCCTCCCACAGCTCCGCGCCCTTTGGCAGCAGCAGCAAAATTTCTTTCATTTCCCTCCACCAGATCCTTTCTGCAAAAGCAAAGCCTGCTTACAGGCCGAATTCTTCCTTCAGCCCCTTTTCCACATAGAACACGATGAAAAACAGCGGAACGCACTGCAAAAGACAAAGCAGCGCCCCAAATCCGCCCACCACGACGATCTCCTGCTCCAAGAGCAGCAGCATGGCCAGAAGCGTTGGGGGAAAAAGCAAGCCGCCCGTCAGAAGAAAAAAACGCCCGGCCCGCTGCTGTGCATAATCCCAGGCTTCCGGGCTGGAGAAAGAACGCCGGCTACGATAACCGTATAAGGGATTCCGCTCCTTCGGCGGCCGTTTTCCCCAAAGCACGCCCAGAACCAGCATGCTCAGGGGGGAGAGCAGCAGCATACACAGCATGAATATCCAGAATCCCATGGGCAGACCTCCTCTTTGCTATAGTATAGCGCAAGAAAGCAGGCTTTTCAATCTGAAGCTGCTGTGATATACTTTTGGCAAAGGCAGAAAGGAACATTGGCCATGGAGAAGAAAGAAATCGTCACGAAAGAAGACCTGCTGCAGGTGCTACAGCTGCTGGATGCCGCTGGGATCCGCTATTGGCTGGACGGCGGCTGGGGCGTGGACGCACTCTTCGGCCAGCAAAGCCGGGAACACCGGGATGTGGATATCGATTTCGACGCAGCCTATACGGAAAAACTGCTGCGGCTCCTGCAGGAGCAGGGCTACCGGCTGGAAACAGACTGGCTGCCCGTCCGTGCGGAGCTTCACCACCCGCAGCTGGGCTATCTGGATATTCACCCCTTTGTGCTGGAGGAAGCAGGAAAAGCGAAACAGGCCGACCCGGAAGGCGGCTGGTATCTCTTCGAAGCAGATTATTTTGGGGAAGCCAGCTTTGCCGGGCGGGAAATCCCCTGCATCTCCCCAAAGGGGCAGAGAAACTTTCACAGCGGCTATGAGCTGCGGGAAAAAGATCGGCATGATCTGCAGCTCATCGAAAAACTATTGGAAAAGTGATGAGGGGAGCAGAAAAGGAGCAGCAGCAATGTTGCGCTTTTCACAGAAAACAGCTATAATAAATATGCAGAAGGACCTTATACTTTCAGAAAAGGAGCTTTCTATCATGAAAATCGTTTTGATGGAACCACTGGGCATCAGCCCGGAAAAATTAGAAGAAGTCAGCAGCTTTCTCACAGCTGCGGGCCACAGCTTCACCGCCTACAATGATCGTGCCGCCACCCCGGATGAATTGGCAGAACGCATTGGCGATGCGGAAATTCTCATTCTGGCCAATCAGCCCCTGCGGGAGGAGGTGCTCAGCCGCTGCCCGAATCTGAAAATGATCTCCATCGGCTTCACCGGCGTGGATCATGTGGATGTGGACTATTGCAAAAGCCGGGGCATCCTGCTTTCCAATGCCTCCGGCTACTCCACCAATGCCGTGGCAGAGTTGGCCATCGGCCTGATGGTGGCTGTCTCCCGCAATGTGATCGCCTGTGATGCTGCCTGCCGGGCCGGAAAGGACAAGAGCGGCCTGATCGGCTTTGAGCTGGCCGGAAAGACCCTGGGCATCGTGGGCACCGGCGCCATCGGCCTGAAAACCGCAGAGATCGCCAAGGCCATCGGCTGCCGTCTGGTAGCCTATAGCCGCAGCCAGCGCCCGGAAGCCCTGACCATGGGCATTGAATACATGCCCCTGGAGCAGCTGATGCAGGAAAGCGACATCGTATCCCTGCACCTGCCGGTCACGGCCGAAACCAAGGGCCTGATCGATGAAAAGATGCTCTCCCTGATGAAGCCCAGCGCCATCCTGATCAATACTGCCCGTGGCCCCGTGGTGGAGAGTGCCGCTCTGGCGGCTGCCCTGCGGGAAGGCCGCATCGCCGGGGCCGGTCTGGATGTATTCGATACAGAGCCTCCCCTGCCGGAGGAGCAGCCCCTGCGGGATTGTCCCCGGACAGTGGTCACGCCCCATGTAGCCTTTGCCACCCGAGAATCCATGGTCAAGCGGGCCATCATCGTCTTTGAGAACATCCGTCAGTGGTTGGCCGGCTCCCCGATCAACCGGATTTAAAGAAGCATTTCCCATTTTCCGAAGGGAAGAGGGCAGGCTTATGAAGCATGATGCAAATGCCCCCGTGGCAGTGCTGGATTCCGGCTTGGGCGGCCTTACGGTCCTGCTGGAACTGATCCGGCTGATGCCGGAGGAAAACTATATCTATTACGGGGACGCAGCCAACGCCCCTTATGGAGAAAAAAGCGTGGAGCAGGTGCGAGCCCTGACCCTGGACCGCGCGGACTTCCTTCTGGATGCGCTCTCTGCCAAGGCCCTGGTGGTGGCCTGTAACACAGCCACCAGTGCGGCCATTGAGCAGCTGCGGCAAAAATACCCGGATCAGCCGGTGATCGGCATCGAACCGGCCCTGAAGCCCGCTGCCCTGAGCGGCGCACACCCCCGGGTGCTGGTGCTGGCGACCCCTGTTACCCTGCGGGAGAACAAATTCCAGCGCCTGCTGAAAAGCTATGAAAGCAAAGCAGAGGTGCTGCCCCTCCCCTGCCCCGGCCTGGTGGAGATGATCGAAAAAGGCATTCTGGAAGGGCCGGATCTGGAAGCCCTGCTGAAAAGCCTGCTCCGGGAGGCGCTCAGCCCACCGCCGGATGCGCTCGTTCTGGGCTGCACCCACTATCCTTTGGTGGAAAAAAGCATCCGGAAGGTGATCGGCGGCCCAGTGAAGATATTTCAGGGGGGGCCGGGAACAGCCCGGGAGACCCTGCGCAGGCTGGAAGCCTGCGGCCTGCGGCGAAATGGAGGCAAAGGAAGCCTGGAACTCCGCAGCAGCGATGAAAGGGGAAGCTGGATCCCGCTGGTGGAGAAATTGTTCCGCAGCGCCATGGAGCAGCTTTCGGAATAAGAGACAAAAAGCGGCAGCCCCTTTTGGAGCGTTCACTTAGGGATTATTGGAAACAACGATAATTTTTGAGTGACGTCCTCAAGCGGTGCCAACAGAATGACCACACAACAGGCTTTTGATAGTCTGCTGTGTGGTCTTTTTCTGCTTTAGGCATCCTCACCGCTGTCCATCAGCGTGGCAAGCATAAGCCTACCTCCAAGCCGGAAAGCATAGGAGAATATCTCCAGTTCGATCAAGCTGTACATTTCATTGACGCAGTCATCGTATTTTTCGAGAGTCTCCCGTTGCTCCGCTGTCATGGAGTCATGTAGCCGATCCCGGTTACGCCCCATCAGTTTGAGTAATTCTTTGATTGCCCGGTTGCTTTCCTTGCTCTGTTCCTGGGGATTTATATTCCCGTACCAGAACTCTTCCAGAATGTTGCCCATATCACACCTCCTTGCAGCGAGACACTATGCCATAGAAGGTACGATAAATCCAGATAACAAAGTGTGAACGATAAAGAGCCACACTACAGACCTTGCGTCCGTTGTGTGGCTCTTTTTCCGTTACTGATGCGCTATGTCTTCGGCAGGATCTTTAAAACGAATATTTTCTCTAAACAGTCGTCCGATTGCTTTATGACATTCGTGCGTTGTTAACCCAATATGCTTTAGCTGCATAGCATATAGGAGTTCTTCCATAATTAGAATATCGGACAAATGAACAGCTTCAAGTTCAAAATCGAGACGACAATGTGCTACTCCATTCCGTACAATACCAATCCGTTCACTTATTTCATCAACTATTCTATCGTATTCACCTTTGTACCTCTTTTTAACAAAAGGCTTCATTATTTCTGCACAATCTTTAAGGGCATATGCAGTGTTGGATGAAAAGCTGGAATCACGATTAAAAACAAAGTCTTTCAGCGTTTTTGCTGCCTTTTTCCGTTTGCCTGTATTTTCCTTCTGCAGATGGTCAATGAGTTCAACTACTTTTGCTTTAATTTCGATGTACTCTTCTGAACGTTCGGTGTCTTTTCCGTGTATGTGTCCATAGACACGCTCAAAAGCGGCCAAAACCATTATTACTCTGCTGATTGGATAGGAATGAGTGGCATCATAATTTGAGCAGATATGCTGAATCGAAGTGTGTTCGTTCTTTATAGCATCGAAAAGCAAGGCCATTTTTTCTTTCAAATCATTGTATATGATTAGATGATGCCTTGCATCCTTGCTTTTTTCCGCTGGCTCACCCTGCGGAAACACCACAACACCCCAATAGTCATGTCCGCCTTTTTCGTTCATCACAAACAGATCGGCTTTTCTAATATCAACATTTGCACGGTATGTGACATATATGAAAAAACGAAGTGTGTGTTCAAACGCTTTGATTACAGTATCGATTGTGACGGGTTCGCTGAATTCAGTGATAAACCTACTGTTTGCAAAAATGGGATGCTCATAATCGCCCAACCCCGATGCAGTGTATGCATCCACCTCCATAGTAGCTTTTACAGTATCTGTAATCATATAATTTCCGCAGGTGGCAGCGGGACTCTTGGTAGATGATACTACCATTTTTGTGGCATTGAGTTCTTTGTCATATTCATGTTTCTGCTCTAATGCTACCCACGGAGAATAAAATGAATCTACAGTAATTCCATCAATAGAGAAGCCGGAAATATGATTTTCGTCCATTCCATCGTAACAACAGAAGTACCAGTTAACCTGAAAAGATAAGAATCCGTGATACGAACCTGGATCGCCTTGGACTGAAAAGACAACCTGTTGCCCAGAAGAGGTTTTACCATGAATCCGATTTTCAGGAATCCATTCATGTTTTGTAGAATCTAAGGGGTGCTTACTGAATACATATGATGGGCGAACATACTTTTTCCATAATTCCTTGGTAGGATATAGGTTCAATACAAAATTATCGGCATCAAATTCAAATGCAGTATCTGCATTATCGTAATTCACAAAGCCAATCAGCCGTTCGGGTTCTTTCATTGCACCACCTTCTTTCATTCACAGGCAGTATCTGTAGCAAAATATCGCATTTTGCTATAGATATGCCGCATATCAATTGGGACGATTGATGATTTTTCCCATTTCCACAGCATCGTCTGGCTTCCACCAAATAGCATTTAAGTGCCGCTCAACGCGTTCGTACAAATCAATAATAAGAGTGGCATCAATATCAAATGGAGGTTCTCCATTTCGTTTGCGACGCTCACGATCAGAGTTTTTTGCTCTACAAAGAATATAGACCTCATCGATATCCGTTAATTCAGGGGTTGCATCTGACATTTTCATATATTCAGAAGCTACGATGTAAATGCAATATGGCATAGCGCTTTTCAAGCGACTGGCTGTTGCAGCACATGAGTCAAGCATATTACGCTCCAGATATGTTTTGCATTCGATTGCCACAACAGGAATCACAGTATTGGCGGTTTCAGGATCACCATCTGCTCTTACCTGAATCTGAACATTTGTGCCCAACACAAAATCCTGATCTTTGGTATGGATATATGCGCTAGGCTTACTGAAAATTTCAGCAAAAGATCCGGGAGTAAAACTCAGGCTTACATAAGAGTTACCTTTTCCTAAAAATAAACTATCATTATGTAACCCCATAAGAGATGCCTTCTTTGAAAACAGCAAATAAAAGAACTCTTCCATAATCGTATAGCCTAATGCTTTCTGACCAGCATTATCAAGGCCATCAAACACAGGAATTGCATATCTCCGATAATTGTTTAAGGCAGAGACAATGTCACGAATGCCGTTATGATCTAAATTTCCTGCTGCATCAACTGTGTTTCTATAGTTTTCATAGTGAGTGACAACATCTTCAAAAAGTTGTTTTCGCGCACCTCTCTGCCTGGATGTATATTCACGGAGATTTTTTCCATGAATATGTTTATTGTCGATTATTTCTACATTCATAGTGCCCTCCCGATTAACTTTCCGTTTTGCATTCTGGTATCCAGACCGATTACATCAGCATTCATGGCGGCAATGTTTTGTATCAAAATTTCCGAAAGTTCTTGTACAAGGGTTGAACTCAACGGTTTCCTCAATTCAGGGTTTCTCCTGATTGGTCCGCGTTTTTGCTGACGCAAAATATACATTTCATCAATGCCGGAAGATGCATAGTTGGATTTTTTGACATCAAAGTCGGACACCTCCGTAACAACGAAATAATGGCAGTCGGGGAATGTCTTTTTCAGTTCGCTAACAGAGTGCTCGATTCCTGATATCATATTTTTATCCAAATTTGTTTTACACTCGATGGCTATCAGTGGAATCGGCAGTTCGTTAGCGGTTCCATTGAATACAAGTTGGCAAGGTTTTACAACAGCAACATCCACACGCTTGTTTTTAAACCGAATCGTTCCGCCGCTCGATATATCAAAAATGCATTCAATCGTCAGATCCTTTTGTGCAGAAACCTC
>JAUMYD010000185.1 GCA_030528765.1 Bacillota bacterium | reverse complement strand
CTGGCTGATCTGGGATTATGATCACCACAGCGGCTGCCTGCCGAACCACAGCTCCCTGAATCATCAGATCGCGGAGATCCTGGTGCTCTATCACCTCTTTGATCTTACCGGCTACCAGGGCTATGAGGAGCTGGCGGCAAAGATGCTCCGGGGCATTCTGGCCGTGGGGGAGGATTGGATCCTGGAGGATCAGAATCTGGCCTATGCCTATCTGCCGGACGGCAGCATGGGCCTGCAGGATTATCCCTACCTGACATACAATGATCTTTTTGATCTGCGGCAGACACTGGATGCCCGCTATGGCAGCCATGACCCCTTGCTGGACAAGCTGATGTCCGCGAAAATGCACTGGATGCAGCGAAACGGTGTCAGCGGCTATAAGGAGTAGCCTGCTGCGAAGGGGTATCTTCGGGAAGCATAAAATGAAGGCGGGCAAGCAAAAAAGCACAGAAAAACAAAGCAAAGGCCATGGCAGAGCAGCTGCTGTGGCCTTTTTCCTGCTGCCTGACCCCGGCCGGGCATAATTTTTTTCCGGGCAGAAATACTAAGAGATATTGCATTCGGGAGGAAAGCTATGGCCCTGATCTTTGTTCGGACGATCCTTCTGTATTTTATCACGCTTTTTGCCATGAAGGCCATGGGAAAACGGCAGCTGGGGCAGCTGCAGCCTTTTGAGGTGGTGATCGTGCTCATCGTCTCCGATATTGCCACCCTGGCTATGCAGAGCAACACCATTTCCCTGCTGAGCAGCCTGATCCCCATTCTGGTCATCACCCTTCTGCAGATCATCCTTTCCCTGCTGACCATGAAAAGTGAGAAGCTGCGGGTCTTGATCTGCGGGCGGCCGGTGACGCTGATCGAAAACGGTCTGCTGCAGGAGGGGAATATGTATCGCCTGCGCATACACCTGAATGATCTGCAGGAAATGTGTCGCAGCCAGGGCTATTTTGATATCAGCGGTATCCATACCGCAGTGATGGAGACCAACGGCAGCTTTTCCGTTTTGCCCCGGCAGGAAAAACGCCCGCTGCAGCTGGGGGATCTGCTGGCAGATCCGCCGCCGGAGCGAAAGCCGCAGCTGCTGATCCTGGACGGGCAGGTGAACGAGCACGGCCTGCGGGAGCTGGGGCGGGACAGAAGCTGGCTGGAAAAACAGCTGCAGCTGGCCCGGATCAGCAGCCCGGCAGAGCTTTTCGTGGCAGGCTGTGATGAGAGCGGGCAGTTCTTCTGGCAAAAAAAGGAAGGAGGGCCACAGCCTTGAGACCCCTGCTGCTGAGCATCCTCCTTTTTCTATTGCTGTTTGTGGCCTGCCTGCTGGCAGTGGATTATATCCAGCAGGGGGCAGCCCGCCTTTCCGGGCATTTTGATGCACTGGAGGCATCCATCCGGGGGGAGGACTGGGAACAGGCTTTTTGTGTTTTCGCCCACTGCGTGGAGGAATGGGCGGGGCTCTCTTCCCGCTGGAAAAGCATGATCAACCATGAGGATATGCGGGATATCGAGATCGGCTTTGTAGAGCTCCGGAGCATGCTGGAGCTGCAGGAAGCAGAACAGGCATTGGAAGAGATGGCTACGCTGCGCTATTATATGCGGCATGTGCCGGAAAATGAGGCGCTGCGCCTGAGCAATGTGCTTTAGCCCCGCTGCTTATTCGTCATCCTCATCCATACGCAGGCCGGCGATCTCCGTGACCGGCAGGCTGAATACAATGGCGTGAGCCTTTGTGGCGGCACCGGCTTTGGATACGATAGCCTTCATGATGGCGTTCCGATCCCGGGAATGGGTGACAATGAAGATCATATCCTTTTCCCGGGCTACACTGATGCCGAAGAATTTTTCTGCCTGCTCCGCACCGGTGCCCAGTGCGTGGATGACCGTGCCTCCCCGGGCTCCGGCTTCCCGGGCTGCGTCCATAAGCGTATCCACATGGCCGTGGTTGGTGATGGCAATGATCAGTTCCTTGCTTTTTTTATCCATCGGAGTTTTTTCCTCCTCATTTATACCCAGCTGGTCGCTGCCGGTGAGATATTTCAGGGCCAGCGCCCCGGCAAAGCTGCTCAGGGGGATGGTGTAGGCGATGCCGGTTCCGGGAATGTAAAGCCGCAGCTGCTTATTCATTTCCTTCAGCAGCCTGTGGGCCTGTTCTTCCGGCAGAACGGAGAAAAAGATGAGCTTTTCGCTTTCACCGATGCCCATATAATCCAGGATCTGGCTGCTGGCAGTGCCTACGGCCGGGGTCATCAGGCTTACGGGGATCCGGCTTGCTGTGAAAAAGGATTCATATTTTTCACTTCGCCGCCGATCTGCGATGGTGGTCAGTAAGACAGCGCTTTCCATGGCTTCACCTCAATTCCACGATGTCGATATCTGAAGTAAAGGAGACGATATCCCCCAGCTGGGAGAGCTCCAGCTGCATCTGTTTTTCTTTCCGCCGCTGCTGCAGACGGAAAAAAGTGCCCACTGCCTGAATGGTGATGAGCGGTGTCATGGCCACCATGGCCACCACGCCAAAGGCATCTGTGACGATGTTCCCGCCCAGGGCCGTGCAGGCACCCATGGCAAAGGGCAGCAGGAAGGTGGCAGTCATAGGGCCGGAGGCCACGCCGCCGGAGTCGAAGGCCACCGAGGTGAAGATCTGCGGGGTGAAGAACATCATCAGCACCGCAATGGCATAGCCCGGAACCAGGAACCAAAGCACGGAAAGCCCGGTCAGGATGCGGATCATGG
>JAUMYD010000045.1 GCA_030528765.1 Bacillota bacterium | reverse complement strand
TTTTTTATTTCCCCAAAATCTTCCTCTCGCTTACTTGGGGCTGCTGGTGGAAAAGGGTTTTCTGGCATCTGCCAGTGCCTCTGCCTGATAGCCCCGGGCCGTCAGAGCATCCAGCACTGCCTGCAGATCCTCTGCCTGCAGGCGAATAATGACCCGGTAATGGCTGTCATCCCGGGGGATCATGCCGATCTTGGTGATATTGGCATTGAAGGATTTAATGATGCTGGTGATCTCCGCGATGATGCCCGGCTCTCCGCCGATATTGATGGAAATGCGGCTGCCGCAGGAACGAACGCCCAGAAGGTCGATCACGGAATCAAAAATATCATTCTCCGTGAAAAGCCCCACCAGCTTTCCCTGGGGATCCAGCACCGGCAGGCAGCTGATCTTATAGGAACGCATGATCAGGGCTGCCTCCTCGATACAGGTATCCTCCTTCACGGTGATGAGCTTCTGCCGCTCCGGCAGCGCATCCTGGATCCGCACAGAATTGAAGAGCGAATTGGCCTCCTGCTCCTCCAGATTGCTCACATTGGAAGGCATGGCCCGCATAATATCCGTAAAGGAAAGTACGCCAAGCAGACGGCCATCATCCATGATCGGAAGATGCCGGACATTTTTCTCATGCATGAGCCGGGCTGCGGAAACCAGGGTCTCCTTCTTCCCGACGGTAACAGGGGATTTCTTCATTTTATCCTTGACCAACATGAAAAGCTCCTCCTCAATCTGCTTGAATGCGCGGGGAAAGGAAATCACGAAAGCCCGGCAAAAGACTTCCCCTATATTTATTATTATATGCATAATTATGCTTCTTGTAAAGGTTTTTATGAAAAAAGCAGGGCAGGTAATTTTACCTGCCCTGCTTTTATGCGTAGTGCATTTTTTGATCTTGGTTCAAATTTAGTCTCTGGCCAGACGTTCATAGGTTGCCAGGCGATCCTTGGCATCCTGTTCGGTCTTGGCAAAGAGCAGCTCTGCCTGTTCCGGATACATACGGGCCAGGGAGTTGTAGCGAACTTCGCCCATCAGGAAATCACGGAAATTGCCGCTGGGAGTTTTGCTGTCCAGAGTGAAGGGATTCTTGCCTTCTTCCTTCAGCTGCGGGTTGAAGCGATACAGATGCCAGTAGCCGCAGTTGACGGCATCCTTCATCTCGGTCATAGCATTGTTCATGCCGGCCTTGACGCCATGGTTGATGCAGGTGGCGTATGCAATGATGAGGGAGGGGCCAGGATACGCTTCGGCTTCCTTGATCGCTTTCAGGGTCTGTGCCATATCAGCGCCCATAGCGATCTGTGCAACGTATACATAGCCATAACTCATGGCCATCATACCCAGATCTTTCTTCTTGGTCTTCTTACCGGAGGCAGCAAATTTGGCGATTGCTGCGGTGGGGGTAGCTTTGGAGCTCTGGCCGCCGGTATTGGAGTAAACTTCCGTATCGAATACGATGATGTTGATATCTTCGCCGGAAGCCAGGACATGATCCAGACCGCCGTAACCGATGTCATAGGCCCAACCGTCGCCGCCGAAGGCCCAGAAGGATTTCTTCACGAAGTGGTCCTTCTTCTTCAGCAGATCCTGGAATTTGGGGCATTTGGCAGCTTCCAGCAGGGGGATGATCTTTTCAGCCAGAGCCTTGGTCGCATCGCCGTTGCTGTAATTGGCCAGCCATTCCTTCAGCAGCGCAGCCAGATCATCTTCCTTGGCACCGGAGGCACAGCCGGAAGTTTCATCGCAATGTGCGACCAGCTCTTCCACCATAGCTTTCAGCTGTTCACGCTGCTCGGTGGCGCCCAGGAACATACCGAAACCGAATTCGGCGCAGTCTTCAAAGAGGGAGTTGCTCCAGGCGGGGCCGCGGCCCTTGGCATTGGTGCAGTAAGGCATAGCCGGAACGGCAGCGCCCCAGATGGAGGAGCAGCCGGTGGCATTGGCGATCATCATACGATCACCGTAGAGCTGGGTCAGCAGCTTGGCATAGGGAGTTTCGCCGCAGCCTGCGCAGGCACCGGAGAATTCGAAGAGCGGGCGTTTGAACTGGCTGTTCTTCACGTTGCTGGCTTCGATGGCTTCGCCCTTGTCGGAGAGCGTCATGGCGTATTCCCAGTTTGCGACCTCTGCATCCTGGCTGGCGATGGGAACCATGGCCAGAGCCTTTTCTTTAGCGGGGCAGACCACAACGCAGGAGCCGCAGCCCTGGCAATCCAGAGGGCTGACCTGCATGCGGAAGCTCATGCCGGCGAAATCCTTACCGTTGGCCTTGATGCTGGTGAAGCCTTCGGGAGCAGCAGCCTGCTCGGCTTCATTCAGCAGCATGGGGCGAATGGCAGCGTGGGGGCAAACCAGAGAGCACTGGTTGCACTGGATGCACTTGCTGGGATCCCAAGCGGGAACGAAGGGCGCAACGCCGCGTTTTTCATATTTGGAGCCGCCTACCGGGAAGGTGCCGTCTTCACGGCCCACGAAAGCGGAAACAGGCAGCTGATCGCCCTGATTGGCAGCCATGGGACGGAGAATTTCCTTGACGAATGCGGGTTCATCAGCACAAGCAGTTTCTTCAGCCTGCGCATTTTTCCAATCCGCAGGAACTTCAAACTGGCTAAAGGCATTCATGCCGGCATCCACCGCATCCTTATTCATCTTTACGATGCTTTCGCCCTTCTTGCCATAGGCGCGCTCAATGCTGTCATAGAGGGCTTTCACGGCCATATCTTCCGGGATCACGCCGGTGAGTTTGAAGAAGGCAGCCTGCATGACCATATTGGTACGATTGCCCAGGCCCAGCTCTTTTGCGATGCTGACAGCATCAATGATGTAGAATTTAGCTTCTTTTTCGGCCAGGGTGCGCTTCATGGAAGCGGGCAGCTTTTCAGCCAGCTCTTCCTGGCTCATGCTGGTATTCAGCAGGAAGGTGCCGCCCTTCTTCAGGCCATCCAGCAGATCATAGGTGTTGGTATAGCTCTGGTTGGAGCAGGAGATGAAGTCAGCCTGGTTGATGAGATAGGGGGCTTTGATGACTTCATTACCGAAGCGCAGGTGGGACAGGGTACGGCCACCGGATTTCTTGGAATCGTAATCAAAGTAAGCCTGTGCATACATATCGGTATAGGAGCCGATGATGTCAACAGCCTGTTTGTTGGCGCCGACGGTACCGTCAGAACCCAGGCCCCAGAATTTACACTGGATGGTGCCGGCAGGCAGCATATCCACGATCTCGCCGCGGGGCAGAGAGGTGAAGCTCACATCGTCATTGATGCTGAGGGTGAAGCCATCTTTCGGTTCAGCAGCAGCCAGGTTATCAAAAGCAGCAACGATGTCGGCGGGGATGGTATCCTTGCTGCCCAGGCCATAGCGTCCGCCGATGATAAGGGGCGCGTTGGCCTTGCCGAAGAAGGCATCCTGAACATCCAGGAAGAGGGGTTCAGCGGGGGCGCCGGGGGTCTTGACACGATCCAGAACGGCGATGCGCTTCACGGTTTCGGGCAGAGCCTTCAGGAAATAATCGGTGGCGAAAGGACGATAGAGATGAACTTTCAGCAGACCGACTTTGCGGCCTTCTTTGTTCAGCTTATCCACAACGCCTTCAGCGGTGTCGCAGACGGAGCCCATGGCGATGATGACATCCGTGGCATCGGGGGCACCGTAGTAATTGAAGAGCTGATAATCACGGCCGGTGATGGCGCTGATCTCTTTCAGGTAGTCGGCAACGATATCCGGAACGGCTTTATGGAAGGGAGCCGCAGCTTCACGAGCCTGGAAGAAGATGTCGGGGTTCTGGTTGGTGCCGCGAACCACGGGGTGTTCGGGGTTCAGTGCGCTGTCCCGGAACTGCTTGACAGCATCCTGATCGACCAGCTTTGCCAGCTCATCATAATCCATCACTTCGATCTTCTGCTGCTCATGGCTGGTGCGGAAGCCATCGAAGAAGTGGAGGAAGGGTACGCGGGATTTGATGGCAGCCAGGTGGGCAACGCCGGCCAGATCCATAACTTCCTGCACGGAATTGGAGCAGAGCATGGCGTAACCGGTGTGAGCGCAGGCCAGAACGTCACTGTGATCGCCGAAAATGTTCAGAGCATGGGTAGCCAGAGAACGGGCAGAAACATGAATGACACCGGGCAGAAGCTCGCCGGCCATCTTATACATATTGGGGATCATCAACAGCAAGCCCTGAGAAGCGGTGTAGGTGGTGGTGAAGCTGCCCGCTGACAAAGAGCCGTGAACCGCACCGGCAGCACCGGCTTCAGACTGCATCTCCATGACGCGAACCGGGCGCCCGAAAATATTCTTTTTGTCCTGAGAAGCCCATTCATCCACATACTCTGCCATAGGAGAGCTGGGGGTGATGGGGAAGATTGCCGCAACTTCGGTAAAAGCGTAGGAAACATACGCCGCGGCCTTGTTACCGTCCATGGTCTTCATAACTTTTGCCATGATTCCGATATACCTCCTTAGATATTATAACAATATATATTAAAGGTAAAAACATGCACAAAAAAGAACACACTCGAATTCCTATCAATTATACACTATACTTTGACCATAGTCAAAAGATTTTAGCCTGCCTTTCTATTTATAACAGAATTTTATAGCTCAATACGAAGTTTCCCTTTTTTCGAATACTAGCACCAGGTACAGACTCCGTACAAAACGCTTCCACCTGTTTCTGGCAGAAGCGTTTGCGATTCGTTTAAAAGTAGCGGGAACCCGGCCCACGTCTGCTTTTCGGCGGTGCCAGGATCTCCGCCAGAACCAGAGCCCGACGCCAATCCTCAGAGCTGGCCTTCGGCAGAAAGTCAGCTCCCGGCAGAGCAGTTTCCGGTGGCTCTCTCCTGCCTGCATGCTTCTTCTCCAGCAAGGAGGGGCTTTCCACCTGCAGTGCAGTGCGCACCGGGCTTTCCGGCACAACAACAACGAGCTGTTCCGCAGGCAGGGGAACGGGCTTCCCGGCAGCAGCGAAGGCTGGCCGCTGCTCTGGCACAGGGGTGGCAGCGGCAGGAACCGACCGTTTTTCCGGGGAAGGAGCAGCATTGGCAGGCTCAGCGGGAACTCGTTTCCAGGGCGGCGTCTCATAGTTGTGCGAGATCTGACCCTGGGGCTGCTGCCTGCGATATGCTTCCGCACGGCGGCGCTGCTCCTCCACCATAGCGGATCGGCTCTGAGGCTGGGGAGCTGCGCTTCTGCCGACAGCTGCCTGATCCTGCGCCTTTTTAGCTGCCTCCGCTTTTTGTTTACTCTTGCTCACAACATTCACAATGGCCACAATGATCATCACAATGACCACTAAAGATTCCATTTTTCACCACCTCATTTCCAAAACCGGGCGAAGCCGGCTATGCAGAAGTGACTATTTTTTATCGTTCTGGGATGAGGGGCTCCCGGCGATGCTTTCCCGCATCTTGGTATCAGAGACCACATTCATCATGTTGTAATAATCCATCACACCCAGCTTCCCATTGCGGAAGGCCTCTGCCATTGCACGGGGGACATCTGCCTCTGCTTCCACCACTTTGGCGCGCATTTCCTGCACGGCAGCCAGCATTTCCTGTTCTCTGGCCACGGCCATAGCACGGCGCTCTTCTGCCTTGGCCTGGGCGATGCGCTTGTCCGCTTCCGCCTGATCCGTCTGCAGCGCAGCACCGATGTTCCGGCCCACATCGATATCGGCGATGTCAATGGAAAGGATCTCAAAGGCCGTCCCGGCATCCAGCCCCTTGCTCAAAACGGTCTTACTGATGCGATCCGGGTTTTCCAGAACCTCTTTATGCGTACCGGAAGAACCGACTGTGGTAACGATACCCTCACCGACACGGGCGATGATGGTCTCTTCCCCGGCGCCGCCCACCAATCGATCGATATTGGCACGAACCGTGACCTTGGCCTTGGCCTTCAGTTCAATACCGTTAATGGCCATGGCTGCCACGATCGGCGTTTCAATGACCTTGGGGTTGACGCTCATCTGTACGGCTTCCAGCACATTGCGGCCTGCCAGATCAATGGCGGCTGCCCGCTCAAAGGAGAGGGGGATATTGGCCCGCTCTGCGGCAATCAGGGCATTGATGACCCGATCCACATTACCGCCGGCCAGATAATGCGCCTCCAGCTTTGAAACGGGGGTCGTCAGACCGGCCTTTTCCGCTTTGATCAGTGGATTCACGATCTTAGCCGGGGAAACGCGGCGCAGGCGCATACCGATCAGATCAAAAACACCGACTTTCACACCGGCCGCACGGGCAGAGATCCACAGGCCGATAGGCACAAAGCTGAATACGATCAGCAGGAATACGACGGCGAGAATGATCAGGATCAAGGCCGTCAAGCCGGGAACTGAAACAACAGCGAACATAAACACTCCTCCTTTTCTGAACTCCTGTTCTGTAAACTATACCAGCAGATGAAGCAGCAGATCCCACCTTGTCAGGCTTCTGCAGAAAGCAGAGGCCTGCGGATCAGGACTATTCCTCTTCGGAGAGCAGGCGCACCACAATGCGCATCCCCTCCACCAAAATCACCTCAATGGACTGCCCTGCCTCAATGAATTCCCCCTGGCTCAGCACATCCACCTTTTCCCCATTGATGAGCGCAGAACCGGCCGGGCGCAGCGTGGTCAGGGCTGTTCCCCTTTGTCCCAGCAAACGGGAAAGTGAGGGATCCACGGAATCAAATCCGCCCGCCTTATCCAGCCGCTGAAAAAGGATCAGCTTTTCCCAGATCAAACGTGTTTTTTTATTCTTCACCGTATAATAAATCAGCAGTGCAGAAACCAGCAGGGCGATAAGCAAAGACCATATCGCCGTAGCCGGATCGGGCGCGGCCAGGATCAGGGAACCGAGAATGGAGAGAATACCCAAGCCACCGCAGACCCCAAAGCCGGGGATCACAAATATCTCCAAAACCAGCAGGATCACCCCGAGCAACAGCAAAAGAACAGCAAGAGAAGAAAAGCTCCCCGCCCAGAAGCTGCCCATAAAATAGAGAAGAAAACTGAGGCCGCCCAGCACGCCAAAACCGCCGAAGCTGCCGACAGTGGCGATTTCCAGGCTGATGCCCACAATGCCCAGGATCAGCAGCACGGTGGATACCACAGGATTCGTCAAAAACAAGCCAAGCTTATCCTGCCAGGACAGGCTACTTCCCAGGATGGCGCTGAGATCATTTCCATCCAGAGCGGCATCCCCCGGAGGGGCAGCCAGGGCGGTGCTGCAAAGAGCCAGGAAAAGGCCAAAAACGAGAATCATAAGCAGCGGAAAAAGGCACCTTCGGCTTCGCATCCTATCACCTCATTATATAATATTATTTTGAAATAATTATAGCATATGCACCAAAAAAACAAAAGTATATTTTTTGTGAACTTGTATTCCAGCCCGACTGGCTGTATAATTAAAGAAGAAAGGCATGCTGCTGCTGCCTGATTCTGAGGAGGTAAAAAAATGGATCGTAAAGACTGTGTATTCTGCCGTATCGCAGACCGGGATATCCCCTCTCCCCTGCTTTATGAGGACGAAGAAATCGTGGCATTCAATGACCTGCACCCCCAGGCACCTGTGCACATCCTCATCATTCCACGGAAGCACCTGCCTTCTCTGGCAGAAATGGAAGCAGAAGATGCGGCCCTGCTGGGAAAGATGGCTTTTATCGCAAAACAGCTGGCTGAGGAAAAGGGGATCAGTGAAAACGGCTATCGCCTGATCTGCAATTGCCGGGCAGATGCAGGGCAGGAAGTGCCCCATATTCATTTCCACCTGCTGGGTGGTGAGGGTCTGGGCCCCCTGCTGGCAAAGTAGTTTTCCGCCCCTTTGGGAAAAAGTCCCCCGGAATGTTTTTTATTGGAAACTGGCGGTTGACGGCTGGCCAAAAATAGGTTATAATATGCAGGTGCGACAAAGCTGAATGCTCTTTGCAGTGCTTTGTTGTCGATGGTCTCCATGGAGGGAGGGATAAGTAGTGAGTGAAGTTCGTGTTGGCAAAAATGAATCTTTAGACAGCGCTCTGCGTCGTTTCAAACGTACCTGCCAGAAATCTGGTGTCATGGCAGAAATTCGCAAGCATGAGCATTATGAAAAGCCCAGCGTAAAAAGAAAGAAAAAGGCTGAGGCTGCCAGAAAACGGAAATGGAACTAAATTTGTCCATCCAAAGCTGCTCTTCGGAGCAGCTTTTTTATGGCAGGATGTGGACAGCCCTGCAAAAAAATACGCCTGTGGCCTCGGAATGCCCGAAGCTGCAGGCGTATTTTCATTTTCTGTTTTCCGGAGACCAGCCTCCGCGTATTTCTTTTCATTCCAAAGCGGAAGCTTGAACCAAAAGGAACTGCCGCAACCCAGCTCGCTGCTGACTCCATATTCAGCTCCGTGCAGCTCCATAATGCCCTTCACGATGGAAAGCCCCAAACCGCTGCCTTTTGTGGCTCGCTGTGGTGCATCCGAGCGGTAATAGCGATCCCAGATATAGGGCAAATCCTCCGGGGAGATCCCGCAGCCGTGATCCGTGATGGAAATGCGAAGCTGATCCCCTTCCCGCTTCTGCTCCAGAATGATTCGCTTATCCTCTCCGCAGTGGGTCATGGCATTGTTCATCATATTCCCCACAGCCCGTATGATCTTTGTTTCATCTGCCCAGACCATCGCATCTTCATCAATGCGCAGCTCCACCTGATAGCCATCCTGAGCTACCAGATGATTATAGCTGTTTGCCTGCTCCCGCAGGCTTTCACTGATATCAAAGGCTGCTGCATTCAGCTGCTGCACCCCGGAATTCAGCTGGGAAAGATCCAACACATCCTTGATGAGCTTGCTCAGGCGCTTGCTTTCCCCGGTGATGACCTCCAGGCTCTCGCTGTGATCTTCCTCCGGGAAATCCCGCATGAATTCCGCATAGCCGCCGATCATGGTCAGGGGCGTCCGCAGATCGTGAGAAATATTTGCCAGAATATCCCTCTGCAGCTTCTCCGTTTTCCCCAGCTGGTAAGCAGCCATATTCAGAGTATCTGCCAGCTGATTCAGCTCCCGGAAATCCCCGCCCTCAAAGCCGCCGGAAAAATCTCCGGAGGCAAGGCGGCGGGCAGAGCGGGTCAGCTTACTGAGCGGCTGGCTCAAATGGCTGGCGATCAGAGTGGAAAGCAGTGCCGCGGCGATGATCATGATCAGAGAGATCCAGAAAAGCTCGATACGCAGCGTATTCACCACGGCCCCCATCGGTGAGATACTGGAATTCAGCAGCAGAAGATAATCCCCGCTCTGCCCGGTGGCCAGGCGTGCGTGGATCAGGGAATCCGACAGGGTGAGATAGGTAGGCGGCAGCCAGCGGGGGTATTCATCCTCCACTTCCAGCCGGAAGGCCTGGCGGGAGACTCTGGTTTCGTAAGTGCCGCCATTGGCATATGCCTGGTTATAATAATCCTCCACCTGCTTTCGTGTGCCGTGGTGGATGGTACAATCCCCCAGGATATCCACCTGACAAAGGCAGCTGAGCGTGGTCGTGAAGGTCCCCTCTGAGATGCGGTAGATGCTGATACAGATCTCCCGCTGCTGCCCCATTCTTTCTGCCAGAGAGAAGAATTCCTTCTGATCCAGATCTATAGCTGCATCCAGAGCAGCGGCAGTCTGTCTGATCTCATTGGTTTTAATCTGCTCATAGAAGCGATCCAGATAGACGATCTGAAAAAGCCAGAGCAGGCCCAGCAGGAGCACACAAAAGCAAAGCAGATAGATAAAAAGCCGCCACCGCAGGGAAACATTATGCCAACGCTGCCATAGGGAAATTTTTTTCTGCTCAAGCTTTTCTATTCTTTTGTGCACAAATTTTGCATTATTTTCAGGCTTCAAAACGATAGCCAACTCCTCTGATGGTAACAATATAGTCTCTGTAGGGGCCCAGGGCCAGCCTCAGCAGCTTGATATGCGTATCCAGCGTGCGGTCATCCCCAAAAAAGTCATACCCCCAGACATTACTGATCAGCTGCTCACGGGTAAGGGCCAGGCCCTTGTTCCGCACCATATAGGTAAGCAGATCATAAACCTTCGGGGATAGCTCCGCACGGTTGCCATCGATATACACCAGCCGGGCGGGAAAATCAATGCTCAGCCCACCGAAGCTGACAGTTTCATGGGTCTGCTCCGCTGCGCCCCCATGGCGGTTGATGATCACATTTACCCGCATCATCAGCTCCCGCGGGGAAAAGGGCTTCACCACATAATCATCCACACCAAGCTCGAAGCCATGCAGACGGTCATATTCCTCACCGCGGGCAGAAAGCATCAGCACCGGGATCTTTTTCAGCTTCCGGATCTCCCGGCAGGCAGAAAAGCCATCCAGCCCGGGCATCATTATATCCATAATGATGATATCAAAATTTTGGCTGCGGCAAAGAGAGACGGCATCCATGCCATCAACCGCTTCCGTTACTTCATAGCCTTCGAACTCCGCATATTTGCGGATCAGGGAGCGAATCTTTGCTTCATCATCCACAATGAGGATCCGTTTTCCATTCATATTTTCGGCCATACAAACACCTCTTTCTTAATGAAAGGATTATAACACAACACAGGCCTCCCTGCAAGGAAAGGCTATCTGCAGGGGTATAGCGTCCATGGGTGCATGGACGCTATACCGGGCAGGAAGGAAATCAAAGAAATATCAAAGCAGATTTGCTGTTTAAATTCCGGAATTCACCGGGGTGGAGGGAGTTGTATCCAGAATGGGGCCGTACATGGTGACAAGGACCTGTATCTCCTGCCCATCGCGGCTGATGACCATATCCATTACATCTCCCACGGAGTAGGTGCTGATAAATTCCACTACCTGATCCCCGCTTTCGATGGCAGTACCATCGATGCTGACGATCCGGTCCCCGGCCTGCAGGCCGGCAAGCTCGGCATTGGAGCCGCTGGTTACATTAAGGATATAAACACCGTAATCTTCCACACGATAGGCCAGAGCCGTGCGCTGATCCATAATATCCACCATGGTCACGCCCAAGGTGACGCGGCTGGTAATATAACCATAATTGATCAGATCCTCAATATCCTGGGCGATATCATCGATGGGGATGGCAAAGCCCAAACCTTCCACGCCCACGCTGGCAGCCTTGGCACTGACCAGACCAACCAGCTCACCATTGGCATTGAAGAGACCGCCGCCACTATTGCCGCCGTTGATGGCAGCATCTGTCTGCAGAAGGTTATAGGTGGTATTGTCAATGGTCAGGGCACGATCCAGCGCACTGATATATCCGCCTGTTACCGTACCGCCCAGCTGACCCAGGGGATTGCCGATGGCCACCACCGGGGAGCCTACTTCCAGCGCATCACTGCTGCCCAGAACAGCAGGGACCAGATCCGTAGCTTCCACCTTGATCACGGCAATATCCAGCTCCTTATCCCCGCCGACCATAGTGGCTTCATACTGGCTGCCATCCCGCAGGGTCACGCCGATGGATTCGGCATCCTCAATCACATGATAGCAGGTGAGGATATAGCCGTCATTGCTGAGGATCACGCCGGAGCCGGCCCCCTGGGTGAGGCTGCGGCCACCCATGCCGAAGAAAGAATAAATATTTTCCGTCAACACCTGGGTAGAAATTTCCACCACACTGTCTGCTGCCAGATTGGCAACGGAAGTGACCACAGAATCCTTGGTGTAGCTGCTGCCTTCCCCGGACTCGGCGCTCTGCTCCGTGGCAACACTGCGGTAGAGCACGGTGGCGCCGTTTTCTTCCAGATATTCTCCGATATTCTTATTGATATCTGCGGAGACCCGCTCTCCGATCTGCTCCGCAGCCCAGATGCCGCCGCCGAAGCCTGCCGCCAGAGAAAAGACGGCGCAGATCAGTACCAGAGAAATAGCAAAGCCAAAGGGAATACTCTTCTTCTTTTTTTTCTTATCGCCTGCATCCCTGCTGGGAGCGGCTGTTTCCTGCGCGTAGTTCTGGGGCTGGCTGTAATCTGTTTCATGAGCGTAGTTC
>JAUMYD010000044.1:9007-11987 GCA_030528765.1 Bacillota bacterium | reverse complement strand
AAAGCTGCCCCGGCCGGGCAGGGAATAGATCAGCCCCCGTGCTTCCAGCTCAGCATAGGCCTTGGCAATGGTATTCGGGTTGATGGAAAGCTCCATTGCCAGTGCCCGAACGCTGGGCAGCTGCTGCTCCGGCAGCAGAATGCCGCGAAGCGTCAGCTTTTCTACATTTTCCACGATCTGCTGATAGAGTGGGACGCGGGACTTATAATCGATGGCGAACATCGTGTTCTCCTCCCTCTCTGTAGTGTACTATAAATACTAATACAGATATTATACATAGGGCGGTTTGCCCTGTCAAGAACAGAAAAGAAAAATTTTGTCATCCGGGCATGGTTTAGCGGAGAAACTTGCGTTATAATAGATATAGTTGTTTTTAAGCTATTGCATCCTAGGAGGTTCCTTATGGGCAAATTCCGTTTTCTTCTCGCCCTGGCAGCCGGAAAAGGCATGGCCTGGGCGATCAATCTCATTGATCCCTCCCGCGGTTCCAATTTCCCCGGTGAGCTGGCGCTGAAGCTGGACCCGGATTTCATTCGCCACATCAGGGGCCCCCAGCGGGAAAAGACCATCTTCGTCACGGGCACCAATGGCAAATCCACCACCACCAATCTCATCGCTACCCTCTTCCGGGCAGCCGGGCGCAGTGCCGCTGTGAATCTGGAAGGGGCGAATCTGAAGGCCGGGGTGGCGGCGACCCTGCTGAAAAACGCCACACTCGGTGGGAAGCTGAAAACAGAATATATCATCATGGAGACTGATGAGCGCTATCTGCCCATCATCCAGCAGGAACTGCCCTGCGGCCAGCTGCTGGTGACCAATATCCAGAAGGATCAGGTGCAGCGGAATGGTGAGCCGGATCTGATCCGGCGGAAGATCAGCTCTGTGATCGGGCCGGAAACAAGGCTTTATGTGAACAATGAAGAGCCAAACTGTGCCGCCCTTGCGGAAAAGGCTGGGAAGCTGCTGCGCTATGGTGTGGAAAAGCATGAGAAATCTTTCAGCAAGCCGGGCTTTTATACTGTGACCATGCCCTGCCCCCACTGCGGTGCGGCCATTCATTTTGAGCACTACAATATCGACAATGTGGGTCCCTTCCGCTGCAGCGGCTGCGGCTTTTCTTCTGTTCAGCAGCCGGAATACAGCCTGCAGAAAATCAATTATTGGGAGCACAGTGCCAGCCTCCAAAGCCCCCAGGGGGAGATCGATCTGCCCTTCAAATATGACGCTGCCTATTTTCTCTATTGCTATGCCGCTGCTCTGGCCGTGGCTTTGGAGAATGACCTGCCTGTGGAGAAGGTGATCCAGGGCTGCGGGGAATTCGTGAATATCGGCGGCCGCATGGAGGATATCCGGGCCGGGGAAAAGACCATTCACTACCTGCGCATGAAGCAGGAAAACCCGGAGACTCTGCAGTCTGCTCTGGATTATATCGCCGCAGACCCCAGGCCGAAAATTTTTATGCTGGGCCTGGACGAGCTGACGGATTTCCACCCCCATTACACCAATACCTTCTATGCCTTTGATTGTGATCTGGAGAAGCTGGTGCAGTCCAATGTAGAGCGTTTCATCTGCTTTTCCGGCACAGTTTCCTATGATGCCGCCCTGCGGCTGGTCTATGCGGGCGCTGATCCGGAGCGCATCAGTGTGCTGCCCACCAATGATGACAAAACCATTCTGGACGAATTGGCCCGCTGGGATGCGGATACAGTTTATCTCATCACCTGGCTGCATAAATTTTACGATTTGAGCAAATATGCCCGCAGCCATCAGGGGCAAACTGCCGGAGGTGAAAAATAAAATGAAGAAGCTGATCGTCAACTGGATGTATCCGGATATTCTGCAGCTCCACGGGGATCGGGGGAATTTGATGGCCCTGGAACGCCTGGCTGCTCTCTGCGGGGTCGGGATGGAGATTCGCCGTCTGGAGGGGCCGGAGGAGGCACTGCCTTTGCAGGACAGCGGCTTCCTGGTCTTCAATGCCGGGGAGCTTCGCTGCATGGAGATCTTGGTAAGGGCATTGGCTCCCCGTAAGGCCGAGCTGGAGGCCTTTGTGGAAAAGGGCGGGGTGATCCTGGCTATCGCCAATAGCGGTGCTATTTTTGCCCGGCAGACCCGGCGTATTTTTGGCAATTCCTTTGAAGGACTTGGCCTGCTGGATATGGAGATGGAGGAGCGGGAGGCGGTATATGGAGATGATATCCGCTTCCTGGAGGAAGAAGGTGGTCTGGAGATCCTGGGGAACCAGATCCAGATCGTGGATTGCCACCTGGCAGCAGGGCAGGCTCCCTTCGGGAAGCTGCTCTACGGCTATGGCAACGATAAGAGCGGCAGTGAGGGTGCCCGGCGGAAGAACCTGATCTTCACCAATACACTGGGCCCCCTGCTGGTGAAAAACCCCCGTTTGGGTTTGGAACTGATGAAGCAGGCTGCGGTTTATGTGGGCCTGGATGCCCGATTCGAGCCGGATGAGGCGGCCTTCCGCATGGAGGACAGCTCTGCGGAGCTGATCCGTCATTTTATCAATGCAAAACCGCCGGTTTCCTGAAGCAGGAAGTGCGTTTTTTCAGGGGCGCTGCCTTTGGCGGCGCCGCTTTTTTATCCCTGCGCGGCCCCTTATCCCGGGACTGTGGCTATTGGCGGCAGCTGAAGGGGCTCCGGGGCTTTCGTTTTGCTGTAGCAGGCACCGGAGCATAGCAGCACCTGCCCTGCGCCTGCTGTTCCGGGGGAAGCACAGCTGCATAAAAAAAGACCGGCAGCAAAGCTGCCGGTCAGGAGGATCGTATTTTGTCCCTGCGCGGCCCCTTATCCCGGGACTGTGGCTATTGGCAGCAGCCGAAGGAGCTTCGGGGCTTTCGTTTTGCTGTAGCAGGTGCCGGAGCATAGCAACGTGCGCCTGCTGCAGCTTAGCCCAGCAGGAAGGCTTTATAGCCCCGGTAGGCCTCAAAAACATCGGCCTTGCTGGAGAGCTCCCAGGGGGCAT
>JAUMYD010000044.1:0-8997 GCA_030528765.1 Bacillota bacterium | reverse complement strand
ACCGCTATCGATGACCTGCATGCCGTAGAGGGCCATCACATAGGCGATAGTGCCGCCACCGCCCAGATCCACCCGGCCCAGCTCGCAGGTGTGATAGCAGACCCCGGCTTCGTCCAGGATGCGGCGCAGCTCTGCGATATACTCCGCATTGGCGTCATTTGCGCCGGATTTCCCGCCGGAGCCGGTGAATTTGTTGAAGCACAGCCCCCGGCCCAGATAGCCGGCATTTTTCTTCTCAAAGGCAGAGGCATAGAGCGGATCAAAGGCCGGGCTTACATCCGAGCTGAGCATGCGGGAATTGGCCAGGCAGCGGCGAACTGCCAAAGAATGCCCACAGCCGCAGCGATCCAGCAGCTCTGCCACGGTATTTTCCAGGAAAAGGGAGCGCGCGCCGGTAGCGCCCACGCTGCCGATCTCCTCTTTATCGCAGAGGAAGCAGCAGGTGGTCTGCCGGGGTGCTTCCAGCTCCAGCATGGCCAGCAGAGAGGTATAGGCGCAGACCCGGTCATCCTGCCCATAGGCCAGGATCATGCTGCCATCCAGGCCTGCGTCCCGGGCCGGGCCGGCAGGAACCAGCTCCAGCTCCGCAGAGAGGAAATCCTCTTCTTCCATATCGTATTTTTCTTTTAAAATCTCCAGCACCTTGCCGCGAACCGCATCCTTTTCCTCATCAGCCAAGGGCAGACTACCAACGATCACATCCAGCTTCTCGCCTTCCACCACTTTTTTGGCGTTCTTTTCCATCTGCTCCTGGGCCAGATGGGGCAGGAGATCGGTGATGACCAGCACCGGATCCTCCGCTTTCTCACCCAGGCAGACCTGAACAAGAGAGCCGTCCTTCTTCGCGATGACCCCGTGGAGGGCCAGAGGGATGGTGACCCACTGGTATTTCTTCACGCCGCCGTAATAGTGGGTATCCAGATAGGCCAAGCCACCCTCCTCATAAAGGGGATTCTGCTTCACATCGATGCGGGGGGAATCGATATGCGCCCCCAGGATGGCCATGCCCTTTTCCAGGGGATCTGTGCCAATATGGAAAAGCAGCAGGCTTTTTTTCATATACTGGGCATAGACCTTATCCCCGGGCTGCAGGCTTTCCCCGGCGGCAATCACATCTGCCAGATCGCGGAAGCCTTTTTCTTCTGCCATGCGGATGCTTTCGGAAACGCATTCCCGCTCTGTTTTGCATTTCGTAAGAAAATCCTTGTAGCCGCCGCAGAAGTCTTCCAGCTGCTGCAGCTGTTCTTCGCTATATTCGTTCCAGGCAATTTTTCTTTCCATGGAGTTCTCCTTTACATACAGATTTGCAGGCCTGCCCCGGCTCCGAAAGGACTGCCGCGGGCAATCTTATGTTGCAGCTTAGCTTTATAGTAACAAATTCGCTCCTTTCCTGCAATATCTGACTGTTTCCCCGGGAAAAGACAAATATTTCTTTTGCAGTTCTGCGGCAGTGTGCTATAATAAAAGAGCTTTATAGATTTTCCAAAGGAGTGCGAAACATGATCAAAAGCATTAAAGTGAATTTGAATATCCTGGAATATATGCTCTATTTCTGGCAGGCCTCCAGCGAAAACGAAAAGGTGAATGAGGAGTATCTGACGGAGATCACCGCCCAGCCGGAAATGGCCACCCTCTATACGGAGGATTTCACTGCTGCTGACCTGCGGAAGGTGCTCAGCGCCCTGACCAATCGGGAAAAGCTCAGCGACATCAGCGAAGTAGCCTATAACTTCATGCGGAACAATATGTGGGTCATGGACGACATGGGCCTGCTCAGCTTCATGGTGGCCCCCATCAAGGTTCTGAACGTGGATGAGCTGGTGGAAAAGGTCAATGCCGCCAAGGACATCTCCTATGAGAACGTGGAAGTCATCTTCCTGCCCGGCACCACCGCGGATTATTTCATTCAGGAAAACAAGCTCTACATCAACTTCTTCAAGGTACAGGCGGATATCTACGACGAGACCAATGTGACCATCGACGGCGTGGCAGTTCGTGAGTATATTGAAGCCAAGCTGCTGGAATTGGCATAAGAAACCACAAGGCAGGCCCCGGGGTCTGCCTTTTCTGCTTTCCCGGCAGATTCTCCGGGCAAAGGGCCGCAGTTTTTCGCTGTACCAGCGGCTGCTCCGGGATAGAAAAGCCGGGCAGGGGCAAAATGAACGTGCAGGCATCGGTCTTTATTTCAGCTTTTGGGAGAAGAACAATGGAAAACACTTTCCAGCGCATCTATGCACTGATCGGGCGCATCCCGCCGGGAAAGGTCAGCACCTATGGGCAGATCGCCCTCTTTCTGGGGAACCCGCGCATGGCCCGGGTAGTGGGCTATGCTCTGCATGTGGCCCCGCCGGATCTTCCCTGTCATCGGGTGGTGAATCGCTTCGGCGGGCTCAGCGAGGCCTTTTCTCCCTTCGGGCGGGAGAGCCACCGTCAGCTTCTGGAGGAAGAGGGCGTGGGCTTTTTGGAAAACGGCAATGTGGATCTCTCCCTCTATCTCTGGGAGGGACCGGAAGCGGAGGCAGAACAGAAAGGCTGAGAAAAAGCAGCTGTGAGCCGGGGTGGGGCTTTGCGGCTGCTTTTCGTATGCAGCGGAGCTTCCGGGACTGAGCCTGTATTTTCTCTCGAAAAAGCCCGGCGCACAAGCACACAAAAGAGGACGCTATTTTCATAGCGTCCTCTTCTTTTCACATCAACAAGCTTCAGCTGCAGCTTTCCGCAGCAGATTATTCCTCAGCCAGCTTCTTGTAAGCCGCATAGCGTTCCTTGGCCTGTTTCTCCGCCTCAGCAAAGAGGGTCTTGGCATTTTCGGGGAAGGTGATATCCAGAGCAGCGTAGCGGGTCTCGCCACGGAGGAAGGTCTGGAAATCCAGGCTGGGTTCGCCGCTGTCCAGGGTAAATTTGTGTTCTTCCTTGGCCGGGTCGTAGCGGTAGAGCGTCCAGTAACCGGCATCCACAGCCTGCTTCATTTCCTGCTGCACGTTGGCCATGCCGCATTTCAGGCCGTGGCTGATGCAGGGGGTATAGGCCACGATGAGGGAGGGGCCGGGATAGGCTTCCGCCTCGGTGATGGCCTTCACCAGCTGGTTCGGGTCGGCACCCATGGCCACGGAGGCCACATAGCAGTTGCCATAGCCCATCATCAGCTTGCCCAGGTCTTTCTTGGGGCTCTTCTTGCCCGCTGCCTGGAACTGAGCGCTGGCGCCCAAGGGGGTAGCCTTGGAGCTCTGGCCGCCGGTGTTGGAATAAACTTCCGTATCGATGACGAAGATATTCACATCCTCGCCGGTGGCGATCACATGATCCAGGCCGCCGAAGCCGATGTCATAAGCCCAGCCGTCGCCGCCGTACATCCAGAAGGTCTTCTTGGCCAGCTGATCCTTGTGAGCCAGAACCTGCTGACGCAGCTCTTCCGCTTCGCCGCTGAGGCTGGCAGCTTCCAGCTCTGCCCGGAGAGCCTGAGAAGCGCACTGAGAAGCGTTCAGTTCGTTATAGGTTTCCTGCCATTTGACGATGGCATCCTTCAGGGAAGCGGGGATCTCCAGCTCCAGCATACGGGCCAGCTGACGGGCAACCTTGTTCCGCTGCTGTTTCACAGCCAGCGCCATACCCAGGGAGAATTCCGCATTGTTCTCAAAGAGGGAATTGCTCCAGGCCGGGCCGTGACCCTGCTGGTTGGTGGTATAGGGGAAGCTGGGCATGGGGCTGCCCCAGGCCTGAGAGCAGCCGGTGGCGTTTGCCCAGTAGATCTTATCGCCGAAGAGCTGGGTCAGCAGCTTGGCGTAAGGAGTTTCGCCGCAGCCCGCGCAGGCACCGGAGAATTCGCAGAGCGGGCGTTTGAACTGACTGCCCTTGACGCTGTTCACATCAAAGACATCCGCACGTTCCGGCAGGGAGAGGCCGTATTCCCAGACCGCCGCATCGTATCCCACCTGGGGAGCAGGGGTCATATGCAGGGCTTCGCCCTTGGCGGGGCAGACAGCCGCGCAGGAGCCGCAGCTGGTGCAGTCCAGATTGCTGACCTGCAGGGAGTAGAGCAGATTCTTGGCAGCGCCGCCCTTGGCGGGAGCGGTCTTGAAGCCGGCCGGAGCCTTGGCAGCTTCTTCCTCGCTCAGCAGATAGGGGCGCAGTACGCCGTGGGGGCAGACATAGGAGCAGCGGTTGCACTGGATGCAGGCCGCAGGATCCCAAACCGGCAGCTCCGTGGCGATGCCGCGTTTTTCGTAAGCCGTGGTGCCCAGGGGCATGGTGCCATCCGCATAATCCACGAAAGCGGAGACCGGCAGATCATCGCCCTTCTGTGCGTTGATGGGGCTGAGAATATCCTTTATGAAGGCAGGCCATTCGGCCTTGGGCTGATCCATGGCCGGGCCATCCTGGGCTTCCAGCCAGGCAGCGGGTACTTCCACCGGCTTCACGCCGCTGATGCCGCTGTCAATGGCTGCCATATTCATGCGGACCACATCCTCACCCTTGCGGCGGAAGGTCTTCTCCACAGCATCCTTCATGTAGGAAACAGCCTGCTCTGCCGGGATCACATCCGCCAGATTGAAGAAGGCAGCCTGCAAAACCATGTTGGAGCGATTGCCCAGACCCAGGGAGCGGGAAATGGCGTTGGCGTCGATCACATAGAGCTTGGCCTGCTTGGCGGCAAGGGTGCGCTTCACCTGGGCAGGCAGGTGAGCCGCCACCTCTTCCGGGGACCATTCGCAGTTCAGCAGGAAGGTGCCGCCGGTTTTCAGCTCACTGACCATGTCGTATTTGTATAAGTAGGACTGATTGTGGCAGGCCACGAAATCCGCCTGCTTCACCAGATAGGTGGAAAGGATGGGATCATGGCCGAAGCGCAGGTGGGATTTGGTGATGCCGAAGCTCTTCTTGGTGTCGTATTCGAAGTAAGCCTGGGTATACATATCGGTGTATTCACCGATGATCTTGATGGAGTTTTTGTTGGCGCCAACCGTACCGTCAGAGCCCAGACCCCAGAATTTGCAGGCCACGCAGCGGCCGCCCAGATCCAGCGCCTCGCCCACAGGCAGGGAGAGATGGGTCACATCATCCTGAATGCCGATGGTAAAGCCGTTCTTGGGGCTGACTGCTGCCAGATTATCAAAGACAGCCTTGATCTGGGCCGGGTCGGTATCCTTGGAGCTGAGGCCATAGCGGCCGCCCACCACCAGGGGTGCATCGGCCTTGTTGGCCAGCACGGCGCAGACATCCTGGAAGAGGGGCTCGCCGATGGCGCCCATTTCCTTGCAGCGATCCAGAACAGCGATCCGTTTCACGCTGGCAGGCAGAGCCTTCAGGAAATGCTCGGCAGAGAAGGGACGATAGAGATGGACCTGGATGAAGCCCAGCTTCTCACCCTGGCGGTTCAGGTATTCCACCGTTTCCCGAACAGCGCCGGAGACGCTGCCCATGGCGATGATGACCCGCTCCGCATCGGGTGCGCCGTAGTAATTGAAGAGATGATATTCCCGGCCGGTGAGGGCAGAGATCTTGCCCATATATTCTTCCACCAGAGCAGGCAGCTCATCATAGAAGCGATTGTTTGCTTCCCGGAACTGGAAATAAACGTCCGGGTTCTGCACGGTGTTCCGCAGGGTGGGATGCTCCGGATTCAGTGCTTCTGCCCGGAACTGCTCCACAGCCTGCCAATCCAGCAGCTGGCCCAGCTCATCGTATTCGAGAGCTTCCACCTTCTGGATCTCATGGCTGCTGCGGAAGCCGTCAAAGAAGTGCATGAAGGGGATGCGGCCCTTGATGGCGGCCAGATGGGCCACACCGGCCAGATCCATAACTTCCTGCACACTGCCGGAGCTGAGCTGTGCCCAGCCGCACTGGCGGCAGTTCATCACGTCGCTGTGATCACCGAAGATGGACATGGCGTGGGTGCCCACGGTGCGGGAAGCCACATGCAGCACGCCGGGCTGCCGGGTGCCGCTGATGCGGTGCAGCACCGGGATCATCAGCATCAGCCCCTGGGAGCTGGTGAAGGAGGTGGCCAGCGCGCCGGCCTCCAGTGCGCCGTGAACAGCACCGATGGCGCCGGCCTCGGACTGCATCTCTACCAGGGAGACTTCCTGGCCAAAAAGATTCTTTCGCCCGTTGGCAGACCATTCATCGGTCTTTTCCGCCATGGGGGAGCTGGGGGTGATGGGATAGATGGCAGCCACTTCCGTGAAGGCATAGGCGATATCCGCCGCGGCCTCAGTGCCATCGATGACCATGGTTCTTCTTTTTTCCATATACGATACGCCTCCGTTTTCCGGCGGGAAACCCGCCTGCTCATACTCTGCGCCGAAGGCAGGCCGGGGAAAGCTCCTGCTTTCGGCTGTGTGGAAAGATTTAAAAAGCTTTGCTATAAAAATTTTTCATAAAGATTCGTAGAAGAGCCCCTGTAAAATGGGGGAGAAGAAGGAACCCGGCGCCCGGGCTTTGCCCCAGCCTGTCCCGTTTTGCCGCAGCCGCGGCCGGCGGGGAAGGGCTGCCCATTCCCTTTTTACAGATCGATCTCCAGCCCCACCGGGCAGTGATCGCTGCCCAGGATCTGATTATAGATGCGGGCCTCTTTGATCCGCTCTGCCAAACGGGTGGAGATCACGAAGTAATCGATGCGCCACCCTGCGTTGTTGGCTCTGGCCCGGGCCCGGTAGGACCACCAGGAATAGGCATCCCGCAGCTCAGGATAGAGATAGCGGAAGGTATCCGTAAAGCCTGCTGCCAGCAGTTCACTGAATTTCCCCCGCTCCTCATCGGAGAAACCGGCATTGCCCCGGTTAGTCTTAGGGTTTTTCAGGTCGATCTCCTCATGGGCCACATTCAGATCCCCGCAGAGGATCACCGGCTTGTCCTGATCCAGCCTGCGCATATATTCCCGCAGGGCATCCTCGTATTCCATGCGGTAATCGATGCGTGCCAGGCCATCCTGGGCATTGGGGCTGTAGCAGGAGAGCAGATAGAAGCCGGGGTATTCCGCAGTGATCAGCCGCCCTTCGTCATTGTGGCCGCCTTCAATGCCAAATACCACAGAGAGGGGTTCCGCCTTGCTGAAAACAGCTGTACCGGAATAGCCCTTTTTCACGGCGCTGTGAAAATAGCTGTGATAGGGCCCAGGCTCAAAATCCGCCTGCCCGGGCTGCATCTTTGTCTCCTGCAGGCAGAAGCAATCCGCATCCTCTGCCCGGAAGAAATCAGCAAAGCCCTTTTGCAGGCAGGCACGGAAGCCATTTACATTCCAGGAAATCAATTTCATGCTTGAATACCTCGACTTTGACCGTGATTTTTGCTAAAATAAAGCCAGCGGCAGCCCAGCCCACAGAAAGCAGGCTTCAAAGCGCTGCCGGTTGCTTTTTTTATAAAAAAGATACCGGTAATATGACCACAGGATTCAGTCATACTACCAGTATAGCACAAAGGAACAAATAAGAAAAGATAGAGGAAGAGAAAGATGAAATTGATGGTCGCTTCTGACCTGCATGGGTCTGCAAACTATGTGGAGCAGCTGCTGCAGGCCTTTCAGCAGGAGCAGGCAGAACGCCTGCTGCTGCTGGGGGATCTTCTTTACCACGGCCCCCGCAATGCCCTGCCTCCGGGCTACGAAACAAAGGATGTGGCAAGCCAGCTGAACGGCATCAGGGAGCAGCTGCTCTGCGTCCGGGGAAACTGCGATGCAGAGGTGGATCAGATGGTGCTGGATTTCCCCATCGACGCGGAATACTGCATCCTCTGGCTGGGAAAACGCATGGTCTTTGCCACCCATGGACATCGCTACAGCCCGGAGAACCCGCCCCAGCTGCGGCCGGGGGATATCCTGCTCACCGGGCACACTCACATCCCGGCCTGCCGCCGGGAGGCGGGGGGCTTTCTTTATGTGAACCCCGGCTCTGTATCCATCCCAAAGGGCGGTTCGGAACATAGCTATATCATTCTGGAGGAAGAGCGCATCCTGTGGAAGACACTGAAGGGAAATGTTTACCGGGAATATCCGCTTTAAAGGAGCTTATTCCGGAACCGGTGGGCTGATGACCAGTGGCTCTCCCATATCATAAAGCTCCAGCTGCAGGGAAAGGCGGGTATCCGGATCTTCCTTCAGTTCTGCCTGCAGCTCTGCCCGGAGCAGCTCCTGCCCCCGGCGGCTCAGCCAGAGCTGCTAGCGCACGTTCGTAAAGTACTCGCCCACCCAGCCCACAGCCAGCGGGCGGAGCCGCAGAAGGTGGGGCCTGCCAGGGCTGCTTTCATCCGGGCCCAGGTATTCAAAATCTTCGATCCCTGTGCAGCTGAAGGCCGCGGCAGGGTCCAGCTCTGCGAAGAGAGAGGCCACCTGCTGCACCTGCGGCACCTGGTTTACCCGCCAATTGCTTTGCCCGTTTCTCTGGTAGAGCAGATCTTCCACCAGGTAAAGCTCCAGCTCTGTGCCAAGGATGCTGCCCCGGAAGTGGCTGTTCTGCCCTGCCTTTTCCCCGGAAAGCAGAAAGTATTCACGATCCTCTCCCTCCGTGTTCACATGGCAGCGGCTGACAAAGCGGTAGTTTTCTCCGGAGGAAAGGCTCTTCAGCCGGCTTTCTGCCACAGCCTGGTCTGGCGCTGCCTGCGAAAAAAGCCCGGAGCAGCTGCCTACCAGCAGCAGAAGGGCCGGAAGCAGCAGGAGCAGCAGCACCCGTTTCTTTTTTTTCATTGGATTTCCACCTTTACTGTTTTTTGCTTCAAAATATGCGGCAGGGTGAAAAAATATGAAAGTTTTGCCTTCCCTGCGGCAGGTATTTAGTGCAGAATAAAGAATTATTTAGATGAAAAAACTTTGCGATGAAGAAAAATCCTGCTAAGGAGGCTTACGCCTTCCCAACGCAGGAGGATCCATAGATACGGCAAATTTCAGCAGAAAGAGGTGGTTCCCTTGAATTCTTGGCAGCAGTACCAGGATGCACATATTGCCAAAATCCTTTTTGATGAAAAAACGATACAGGATCGCGTAGCGGAGCTGGCAGAGGAAATTACCGG
>JAUMYD010000184.1 GCA_030528765.1 Bacillota bacterium | reverse complement strand
ACCAAAACCCATGGTATTTTTATGTAAAAATTTCCTTATATCCGCTTAATCTTCAATGATATAGCTCCAGCCATCATAAAAGCCAAGATTTCCCTGGAAAAGATCAAAGTGATAGTCCTCTCCGTTCACAGTGAAGCAAAGCAGCAGACCACTGGATTCATTCGGAAGACCCACTCTAAACTTGACAGAATCCCCGGCATGCAGGGTACCAAAATCACCAACAACCGAGCCATGATCTTCCAACCAGACCCGCGTTCCGTCTGCAACGGAGCTAAGGATCAAATTGCAGGAATTCGGCCCATCTGAAATATCATAGAAAAGAATATCCGTAAAGTGATCGAAATCCACATAGGTTTCATCGTAAAGAACCAGCAAGGATCCGGCAGGGGCACTGAAAGCATTATACTCCAGGGTGTTCATGCTCTCCTCAGATCCAGCCCCTTCGCTACCGCCTCCAGGCCGGTTTTCATCCTCACCTCCCAAATGGTTCTCGCCGCCGCTGCCATCAATCTTACGCAGCATCAGGGTTCCGTTGGCAAAATGAAGATAAAGCTCATATTCTTCCTGTATCCCAGCAGGGGTCCCGCTGCTATCTATCCGAATCGCTCCGGCAAACCAATCCCGGGAGGAATCTTCACCGCAGATCAACAAAGCACCACCGACTCCCAGCATATAATTGCCATAACTGCTGTAAGAATCTCCATTATCCTTTTCCCACCTGATAAAAGACTGCCTGTCAGTATCCAAATGCATATAAAAGGAGCTATAACCCGGAGGCAGGGGGCGCCGTCTGCCGGCCGCATCCACAAAAGAGATACACTCCCAATCAGAGCCCTGAAGATCTCCCTCCTGAACAGCCCAAGAGCTGATTTCCGGTAAAGCACGTTTAAAAACCTGATAGCTTATCCTCGGGCTGCCATCAATAGCGAAATAGCTCTGCTGAAGCAGAGTATCCTCATCCAGCAAGGTCAGGTAATACTCCGTATTAACAGGATAGCCATTGGCATCCAGCGGGGATTCCAAGCCCAGCCGCACGCTCCAGCTTTCATTTCCGCAGCCTTCATAAAGGAAATCATCCAGGACAAAGGCTTCAAGGCCACGAAAGCCCTCCGGGAGGAAGCCGTAGAAATCACCCTGATCGCTGTCCACCAACAGACGCGGATTCTCAAGTGTCCAATCCAGCTGGAAGACCAGGCTCACGAATGTGCCGGGCATTGCCTCCCAGGAAGAACCCTCTGTCTCTCCGGAAACCATCAGCCATGTGCCAAGCAGCTCCGCAGGTGAATAAAGCTCGCCTTCCACTGTCGGCAGCAGTTTCTCCTTCAGGTACAATGTGCCACCGAAAAATTCCAGCTTGATTTCTGCACCCACTAATTCTCCCTGATACATGAGTCTCTCGGAACCTCTGTCATAAAGATAAAGCTGATCTCCTGAGAGCTCCCAGCTAAGCCGCAGGGAATCCGGGCTGTTGATCGCAATCCGATCCTCCATATTCCGGAGCCGGGCTCTCCCATCTTCCCACAGCATCACATCCACTTCCCAGCCGTCGCTAGGAAGCTGCATTGATTGCCCATTGTTTTCCCATTTATATGCATACCAAAAACTGTCCCCATTCAGATCGGGATAAATATCTTCCGGTGATTTTTCCGGAACAATATCCAAACCCTCCGGACGTGGAATAACATTCTTCCCACTGGGATAATCAACCCCACCGCCTCCCAAACTGCAGGCAGAGAATGAAGACAGCAGAAGCAGGGATAAAACTATAATAAGCAATCTTTTCATGGATCCACCATTGGCTTTCTGTTTTGCTTAAAACTTCCCACTGGTGCCGGAAGCACTGCCAGAGCTGCCGCTGCTGCTTCCGCCGCCGCTGGAGCTTTCTATTTTTGTTCTGGTTTCGGTAGAATAGGTATAATGCTCGTAACTCTGGTTGAGGTGTAGCTGTCCGCTCACATAAGTGGAAGCTTCCACAGCCGCCGCCACACTCTTCATTTTAGAGGTAAGGACGGCAACCCAGATAAAAGCAATAATCAAGGGGACAAGCAGAATGATCGCTACGCGAATCGCAATCCCCAAAATCCTATCACTGCTGCTCATTGCAGGATGATCTTCCGAATAAGGATTGCCTTCTTCAGCATTCACCAGGAAATCATCCGCAGCATCAAGGTAATCATCAAAACCGCCGTACCAGTCATCGTCACTGAAATTATCCAGGAAAAACTCAGTAAGATCCTCACGGCCGGCATCAGTGAAGGCATAATTACCAAAACTCCCATCACACATCAGGGTATAATCCCGATCTCTCATGGAAAGCATCAGAACGACACCGTCCCGATCCTCGCCCATACCCAGATTATAATCATCATAGATGGTCTTGCAGGCATCAAGAATTCTGCCGTCGCTGTATTCTTTATAATCATCCACAGTGATGATATACACGCCGAAATCATGGGCTACAGAGATATCGCGGGCTTTCTGCTCCAGCTTCTGCCACTCCTCATCCGTCAAAAGACCAGCAGCGTCAGTAACATTATCCAGCTGCGGATCCTCATCAGCAGCCACAGAGACCTCCACTGTAGGCGCTCCGGGAGCTTCCGATTCAGCAGCAACTTCGTTCTCTGTGCTTTCAACCGCCTCGCTGCTATCCTCAAAGACAAAACCGCTGACGGGACTCCAGATGCTATCGGCAACACCACCGCCTTGGACAAAAGATTCCAGTCCCTGCAGTATGCTACTGATCGCCTGCGCAAGAGCCTTAGCATCCTGGATATTATCACCT
>JAUMYD010000183.1 GCA_030528765.1 Bacillota bacterium | reverse complement strand
AAGAAATCCGGCGTGATTACCAAAAATGAGAAACCCAGCATTCAGGCAGGGGACGGAGTATTACTATGAAAATAAGCACCAGAATATATCTTAGATTGCTGCCTACGCAGATGATGCTGGCAGTGATCGGAACGATCAACTCGATCATTGACGGAGCTATCGCAGGCAGATATTTGAGCGCCGAAGTGCTGGGCGCGACGGGCATGTATTTCTCCATAGTTTGCATGCTCAATGCTATCGGGAATATCCTTCTGGGCGGAACTTCCATATGCTGCGGCAATTATCTGGGAAGAAGCAATATCGAGCGCGCCAACGGGGTGTTTTCCCTAAATATAACGGCTACGATCCTGGTGGGGATTTTGGCTTCTGTTCTGAGCCTGTTGTTTGTGCCGTGGCTTGCTCGCTTTTTTGGCCTTTCTGTATTTGAGGAAGAAGCCCTTCTCCTGTATGCCCAGGGCTATGTATATGGGATCGTGCCCATGCTTCTGGTGCGGCAGCTTACCTTGTTTATGCAGCTGGGGCAGCAGAAGCATCGGGAATTGCTGGGTATTCTGGGAATGATCCTTGCCAATCTGATCTTTGATGTTCTTTTTATTATCGTGTTTGAGCTTGGGGCATGGGGCTTGGCATTTGCCACTTCTTTGGCTAACTTCGTATATTTGCTCATTTTGCTTCCCGGCTTCTTTTCGCGGAAAGCACAGTTTCATTTCAGCCTGCGGAGTGTCCATCTACGAGAATTGTTTGATATACTTAAAATAGGCTTTCCCGGCGGCATTGCAGTCTTCTGCAATGCCTTCGCCACGATCTGCGTAAATGGGATCATGGTGGAGCAGCTGGGCCATTATGCGCTGTGCGTAGTCTCCGCATTTTATATGGTTTCAGAGTTCTTCCTGGCTTATTCAATCGGCAACAGTTCTGTCGTCAGAATGATCAGCAGTATTTATATCGGCGAGGAAAACCGTGGCGAGCTCAGGAATCTTGCAAGATTTGTGCTCACGAGAGTCTTTCCTGGATCTTTTCTTGTGGGGCTCCTGATCATTGTTCTTGCAGAACCGCTTTCAGCTATCTTTTTTGTGGACAGGAGCTCGGCTTCGTTTTTGATGTGCCGGCAGTTTTTTATTGCCTATGGTTTTTGTGTGCCCTTTACCCTGCTATGCAGCACTTTCAAAAGATACCTGCACGCGAAGGGACAGGGCTTATTCGTTACCCTGTTTTCTGTGTACGAGGGCTTTCTCGGTATCGTGCTTATAACAGCTATACTGACACCCGCCCTGGGCCCGCTTGGCATTTGTCTGGCATATCCACTTTCTTTTTTTAGCTCCGTGCTGATCCTCATTCTTTATGTGATGTTTCGCAACCGCAGGATCCCGCGCAATGCGGATGAATGGATGCTGCTGGACAGTAGTTTCGGTGTGCGTCCTGGCGATCAGTTATGCCTTGAGCTGAAAACGTCGGATGATGTGGTTCAGGCCTCCGAAAGGGCACATGCTTTCTGCAGAAAGCATGGCATCAGCGCGAGGAAATCCTATCACCTGGCCCTCTGCCTTGAGGAGATGGCCTACAATATCATCAAGCACGGATTTCAGGCAGATGGCAAAGAAAACAATTTGAACATCACTGTTATTTATAAAGACGAAAAGCTGCTGCTGCGGATTAAAGATGACTGCAGACCCTTCAACCCCAAGGAAAGAGCCGGCATGGTAACGAATGAGAATATGCTCAGCAACATAGGTATTCGTTTGGTCTCACAGTTTGCAGAGGAGATGTCCTACCAGAATATGATGGGCCTGAATGTGCTAACGATCAGAATATAGCTTTGTATGCAATGTCAGCATTTTTTGCGGTGTGAAACCGCTTTGCGTTTTTTGGGGTGATATGAATTATAGCGCAAGGAAAGCACAGCAGACTACACGCAAAAGTTCAATTAGGAGGAACAAGATATGCCTAAATATGAAGTTGACTCCATTACCCCTGAGAAGAAAGATCCACCTATCAATGAAAAAATTCCCTTCCAGACCCCCCTCTACAAGGCGGTGCGCGAGAATCCTGCTTTTTTGGATCAGAAGAGGAAGGATCTGATCTCCTGCCCTGAAGTACAAAGAGTGCTTAACGGCAAATCCAGCACGATGCTCAATGCCATGGGTGGGCATTATTTCTTCACCACATTGGTGGATAGTGCCATCAAGCATGTTGATAAGCTGAACCGACAGCGTCAGCAGCAGCATAACAATAATAACTCCAAAATCGGAATAAACAAAGAGAGCCAAAAGAAAACGGATTTGCTTGTGAAGTGATCCGTAGCTGCCTCAAAAAGGCAAGCAGTACAGTACGTGCAAAAAAGCTCATCTGGCAGGGTAACACGGTTCGGGCGGGGGCTCAAATTGCTCGGTTGCTCATAAACAAGGAAATCCCCCGGTTTAGGCTGAAGTGGTCAATAGTTAATAGACAGGAAAAGCAAATTATGGAAAGCCCTGTTCGATTCTAAATTGGACAGGGCTTTTGTACTGGAGTTTGTAAGAAGGCCGGAAGTTGTTGAATTTAAAAACAGCACAAAACAACAGCTTTTCAATTGGCATGGAAGAAGCAGGAAAAAGTCGGTATGCAGGAATTCCTTGAACCAACCAAAGATGCTTTCCATGACAGCGTTATCTTTCGGCGTCCCAGCTCTTGACATTGCCTTAAAATCTGTGGCGGTAATGCTGTCCAAAGTGACCAATTTCAAGAGCCTGCTTTTCTTTTTAAGAGCGAGCTGCAGCTTGGCTTCGGTATCCGCGATCCTCTTCGCCAAATTGCCATCAG
>JAUMYD010000182.1 GCA_030528765.1 Bacillota bacterium | reverse complement strand
AAGCCCAGGCCCGGCAGGCCCAGAGCCCCCAGCAGATAGGGCCCCACCAGAATGCCCGCCACCAGATAAGCCGTGACCGCCGGCAGCTTCACCAGCTTTGCCAGACGGGAGAGCATCAGGCCACCCAACAGGCAGACCGATAAACTAAGTAAGGTTTGCATGATTCCACATATCCTTTCTCTTGCGCTGTAGGGGAAAACTGTTCTTTTCCCGGATGAAGGCTAAAAAAAGGACTTCTCGGGGAGTAAGTCCTTTGCTTTACTGAGCTGAAAAAGCAGGAGCCTGCTTTTTTCAAGAACAGTATAGCACGGCGGCAGGGGAAAGACAAGGGCAGGGGCCGCTTCGGTGGGGGATTTTGCAAAACAGCGCAACTTGACGCTCGCCTGTGGAGCTTCGAAAAAGAAGATGCTTTGTAAGTGCTTTTTATCGCTTTCGAAAAAGAACAGACAGCGTTTCTTGGATTCGCCTCTCCCTTCTTTTTTTTTGAAAAGCAGTAGAAAAGTTAAAAAATTTTGGAAGTTCTCCGAAAAACAGAAAAAATTTCTAAATGAATGATAAAACTGGATTTGTTCATATGATTTTTATTGAAATTTTATCGTAAATGTGTTACCTTATTATTGGATAAATTCTCTATTTAAATAGCATTTGTGTGAAAGGAGGTGAATTTGTTATTTGTTTCTCGTTGGCATACTGTCCACATAATTAAAGGAGGAAAATGAAATGAAAAAATCTTTAGCACTTCTTCTCTCCCTGTTGTTGCTTCTTGTGTTCAGTACCACAGCTTTTGCCAGTGAGGATTCTGTCGATTATGATACGGCTTATGCAGCCCTGCAGGAGGCTGGCTTTCCCGTGGATAAAATGGACGAAGAGAGCCTGTTTGCTATTTATGCGGACATCAAGGATGCGGATTCTGTGGTCGTGGATACAGGTGTCGCTTCTCTTGCACATGCTCTCCCCGGTAAAATCCTGCCGCCTTCTGGCATCCGGGATGGGTTTGCCTCCTGCATAACCACGGGGCAGGTGATTCGGGAGGGGCGCATTGCCAGCCTTATCGTATTCTATTCTTATGAATGGGATTCGCTTGCACCGCTCCTGCCCATATCGGAGGATATCTTTACGATCAGTTGGAATGCGGATGCTTTTGATTATGATGTGGAGACCTTCGCCGCCAGGCAATACAGCAGCGTTGGCACATTAAAGGCCGAAAAAGATTCTCCGGACTTAGCCAGCCAGGGCAGCCTGAGCGTTTATGCGGATTTGGGAGATTCTTCCTATGGTACTTATGGAAATTGCCATTTCTCTTTGTTCCCCAAAGAGGATATGCTCGAAGGGGATGTCCGGGGAACAGTGGTGCATGCTGTGTATGGGCATACTATCTTCGTTCTTTTCCTGAAGCTTTTTCGCCTGCTTTTGCTGGCCGGCCTGATCTGCTTTTTCTGTCTGCTCGTTCGGGATTGGAAGAGCTTCCGCCCGCTGTGGCGGGTCATTCTCGTTCTGCTCGGTCTCTTCGCCTTGATCTCCTTCTTTCTTCTTGGCCACCTGTAGATTTTTCGGCATCGATTCCGCTCACAGGATATGCAGATTGCGGGTAAGTCATATATCCCGTATATATAATATTTCCTCGTTGAAACCATAGCGAAGCAAAAATGGCAGCTGAAAGGAGGATACACCATGAAAAAGAGAATACTTGTCCTGCTCTGCCTGCTCAGCCTTCTGCTCTGCCCGGCCTGCGGGAATCGGATCGCCTACTCCATCCTGGGTGAGGAGCAGGATTTCCCGAAGAAGGAGGATGCAGTTCGGGCGCTGGAGCTCCTGGAGCTGGATTGGACGGTCCTGGATGTGCCGATGCACCCCGATATCCCCGGCCCCAAATCCGCCTATCTTATGAGCTTCCGCAATGGCGATGGGAAAATTCATTGCAACTACAGCTTCGCCCCTAATCCGAACCGCCGCACGCTTAGCTTTATCTATGAATCGGAGTTGGGTGCGGAATATGATCGCTTCCTTTTGGAGGAAATGCCCCGCCTCTGGTCCCTGTGCTCCCTCTTCTGCCCCGGGAATGTAAAGAACAGCCTCAGCTCCAGAAACAGCAGCCGCCCGGCAGAGGCAGCTGACCTGGCGAAAGCCTGTCTGAAAGAGCTGGATCACAGCCTTTTGGCGGAGCTGGATCGCTGCAAGCAGGCGGATCCGCTGCTCCCGGATACGGTCTTTTGCAGGCACAGAGTGCCGGGCAGCTCCTGCCGGATGGATTTCCTCTGGTCGCCGGAGCATGGCCGCTATCTGCTGAGCAAGATCGAGGTGGAAGATGATGATGCGGCGCTGAAGAAAGCTCCGGAAGGCAGCATCAAGAGTCTGGCAGAGATCAAGGCCGGCGAAGAGCAGGCCTTTGTGCAGGGCTGGCTGGCGCCTCCGGAGGAAGAAATGCCCCCGCTCTCCGCGCTGGAGGCTGCCAAGGCGGGCCTGCCCATGAATACGGCGGATTACGAGAAATGCTGTCTGCTGGAAGGGAATCCGGACTTCCAGGATGGCACGGAGGCTAGCCTCCCGGTTTATGTCAGCCCGGCCTGCAAGTATGAATCCGGCCTCTATGCGCTCTGCGTCCTGCCGGGGCCCTGCTATGTGCTCAGCTTCAGCACCTCCAATTATGGCATCGGGAAATAGGGGTGGCAGCGTGAAGCCGCCTTTTCCCAGCCCTGTCTGCGCCTCCTGCTGGGGGTGGAGGCAGGGCTTTCTTTTCCCCTCCTCCCCCCTTGTAGGTGATACAATGATGTGTGACAAATAGAAAAAAGAATAGTGAATAGGACA
>JAUMYD010000043.1 GCA_030528765.1 Bacillota bacterium | reverse complement strand
CGCCTCGCAATGACAGGAAAAAATTTCACCACATACCCAAAAATTAAAGTTCTTTTGCTCCTTTTCTTTCAAGAAAAGGAGGGTCTTCAAACGCGCAAATCCACAGCAGGAGGTTCCCATGTACCAAGGAACGTACAGCATACACACAAACGAGCCCCTGGCCCGCGGCATTTTTCGCATGATCCTCATGGGGGATACCGGTGCCATCAGCCGGCCGGGGCAATTTCTGAACATCGCGCTGGAGGGCTGCTATCTGCGGCGGCCCATCTCCATCTGCGATTACGACCCGGAGCAGGGCAGCATCACCATCCTCTATAAGGTGGTTGGCCAGGGCACGGAAAAGATGTCCCGCCTGCCTGTGGGGACGGAGCTTGATCTGCTGGTGGGGCTGGGCAACGGTTTCGACACCAGCCTGAGCGGGGACAAGCCCCTGCTGATCGGCGGCGGCGTTGGTGTGCCGCCCCTCTACCGCCTGGCCAGGGAGCTGCTGGCAGAGGGCAAGCAGGCCCACGCCATCCTGGGCTTCCGGGAGGCGGCGGATGTCTTTTACGCTGCGGAATTCGAAGCCCTGGGCGCCAAAGTCACTGTGGTGACGGAGGACGGCTCCCTGGGCGAAAAGGGTCGGGTCACGGACTGCCTGCCGGAGGATTACAGCTATTTTTATGCCTGCGGCCCCGAGCCTATGCTGAAGGCCATCTCCCAGAAAACGACAAGCTCCGGCCAGCTCAGCTTTGAGCAGCGCATGGGCTGCGGCTTCGGCGCCTGCCTGGGCTGCTCCTGCAAGACCCTGACCGGGGATAAGCGCATCTGCAAGGAAGGGCCGGTTCTGCAAAAGGAGGAGATCCTATGGTAAAGGCCATTGATACCAGCGTGCTGCTGAGCGGCGTCCGGCTGCAAAACCCGGTGATCCCGGCCAGCGGCACCTTCGGCTATGGGGAGGAATTCGCTCCCCTTTATGATCTGAACATACTGGGCGCCATCTCCACAAAGGGCGTGACCCGGGAGCCCCGCTTCGGCAATCCCACGCCCCGCATCGCGGAAACGCCCTCCGGCATGATCAACAGCGTGGGCCTGGAGAATCCCGGCATCGAGGCGGTGATCCGGGAGGAATTCCCCCGGCTGCGGCAGCATTATCACCAGCCCATCGTGGCCAATATCTGCGGCTTCTCCATCGAAGAATACGCGGAGAACTGCCGCCGCATCGGCGAGGAAACGGATGCGGAGATCTTGGAAGTGAACATCAGCTGCCCCAATGTGCAGCATGGGGGCATGAGCTTCGGCGCCAGCCCGGAAGGGGCGGCAGCGGTGACCGCCGCAGTGCGCGCCGTGACGAAGAAGCCGGTCTACATGAAGCTGAGCCCCAATGTGACGGATATCGCCGCCATCGCCAGGGCCTGCGAGGAAGCAGGGGCGGACGGCATCAGCCTCATCAATACCCTGCTGGCCATGCGGATCGACCTGCGGAAGCGCAAGCCCATCCTGGCCAACACCATGGGCGGCCTTTCCGGCCCGGCGGTCTTCCCCGTGGCTCTGCGTATGGTCTGGCAGGTCCACAATGCGGTGAAGCTGCCCATCATCGGCCTGGGGGGCATCAGCTCCGCCCGGGACGTGATCGAAATGATGCTGGCCGGCGCCACGGCGGTGCAGGTGGGCGCGGGAAATCTGGTGCAGCCCTATGCCTGCCGGGACATCATCCGGGAGCTGCCGCAGGTCATGGAGGAATACGGCATCAGCAGCCTCAGCGAGATCATCGGCGCAGCCCATCAGTAGCGGGAAGCAGTAAATCCCTGGAGCCCTTTCTTTCAGGAAAAAACGGCTTAACTATGTCATTGCGAGGCTGGCAAGCTGAGGGCTTGCGTCAGCAAGTCCCAGCTTGGCAACGTGGCAATCTTTGGCTTTCTTGGCTGAAAACCGCCGCTTACAAGTTCGGCTTAGCCGCTTGCGAAGCAATTTTTACGCAAACCGAACTTGGAAAAAAGCGGCACCAAAAACTTTAGCGCTTGGGGCTGCGACCCTGAGCGGAAACTTGGCTTAAAGATTGCCACGTCGTTTTGCTGGAAGATACTGCGCATCTCCGCAGCAAAAACTTCCTCGCAATGACAAAGAGAAAGCTTTCCGCCATATATCCTAAAGTTTGAAGTTCTTTGGCTACCTTTCTTTCAAGAAAGGTACGGTTTTAAAAAAGCGAAACCGCCGCTTTTTTGAGAAGCTCCGGGCGCAGAGAGCGCGCCGAACTTGCGAGAAGAACGGTTTACATGGGCTGAAAACCCCCACTTTTTTGAAAAAAAGTGGGTCAAAAAACTTTAGCGCTTGGACTGCGACCCTGAGCGGAAACTTGGCTTAAAGATTGCCACGTCGTTTTGCTGGAAGATACTGCGCATCTCCGCAGCAAAAACTTCCTCGCAATGACAAAGAGAAAGCTTTCCGCCATATACCTTCATATACCCAAATATTGAAGTTCTTTGGCTACCTTTCTTTCAAGAAAGGTAGGGTTTTACCAGAGATCCCCCCATAACATACAACAGACGCAAACAAGGCCGCGTCCTTCTGCCAAAAGCGGCAGGAAGCTGCGGCAGAGCACAGAGCACAGAGCATTGAAGCACGACCCCACAACAAAACAAGCAGGAGGCATTTCCAATGACAAAACAGCATGATGTGATCATCGCCTGCGATTTCAACAGCCAGGCAGAAACTTTGGCCTTTCTGGAACGCTTCGGCAGCCGCCGCCCCTTCGTGAAGATCGGTATGGAGCTTTATTATGCGGAAGGCCCCGCCATCGTCCGTGCCCTGAAGGAGCGTGGCCACAAGATCTTCCTGGATCTGAAGCTGCATGACATCCCCACCACCGTGAAAAAGGCCATGGCTGTGCTCTCCCGCCTGGATGTGGATATGACCAATCTCCACGCCGCCGGTACCCTCGCCATGATGGAAGCCGCGCTGGAGGGCCTGACCCGTCCGGACGGCAGCCGCGCGCTGCTCATCGCTGTGACCCAGCTCACCTCCACCGATCAGCAGCGCATGACGGAAGAGCTGCTCATCGAGCGGCCCCTGCCGGAGGTCGTCCGCAGCTATGCACAGAACGCCGCCCAGGCCGGTCTGGATGGCGTGGTCTGCTCCCCCCTGGAATCCCCCACCGTTCATGAGAACTGCGGCAGCTACTTCCTCACCGTCACCCCCGGCGTGCGCTTCGCTGACGGCGAAGTGGGTGATCAGGCCCGCGTGACCACCCCCGCCAAAGCCCGGGAGCTGGGCTCTGATTTCATCGTGGTGGGCCGCCCCATCACCCAGGCCCCGGATCCCCTGGCCGCCTATGAACGCTGCCTGGCCGAATTCCTGGGGGAATAAGGGCGGGAAATTGCCCATTTCTCGACAGTCGCGAGAGAGTTGACAGTTAAAAATTGAGAGCTGACAGTTTTTTATTGTCATTGCGAGGCAGACAAGCTGCGGGTTTGCGATAGCAAATCCCTGCTTGGCAACGTGGCAATCTTAACGTAGCTGGCTGCAGAAAGTTTGTTTAAAGATCGCCACGTCGTTTTGCTGGAAGATACTGCGTATCTCCACAGCAAAAGCTTCCTCGCGATGACACGATAAGAATTTTATCCTCATGCCAATAATTAAAAAGTTTCAGAGGGTTTTCGAAGAAAACCCGGGCTTCTCTCCTTTCAAAGAAGAACGGCTTTAGAGGTTTTAAACCCCTTCCCTCCTTGAAAGAAAGGAAACAAGAGAACTTTAACGATTGAACTGCGGCCTTTGATCACCAAAATATAAGTGTTTTCTCGCTTCCTCTTTTTTAAAAAGAGGAAGGAATCTTTCAGATTCTTTTCCATCGCAAAAACAGCAGCAGCTTATACATAGAAAGGAAGATATCCCATGAAAGAACGCATCGCAAAAGACCTGCTCAGCATCCATGCCGTATTCCTCCGCCCCGACCAGCCCTTCACCTGGGCCAGCGGCATCAAGAGCCCCATTTACTGCGACAACCGTCTGATCCTCACCGCGCCGGAAGTGCGTGACCATGTGGAAGCCGGGCTGGTGCAGCTGATCCACAGCAATTACCCGGAATGCGAAGTCCTGATGGGCACCAGCACCGCGGGCATCGCCCACGCTGCCATCTGCGCGGAACGTATGGGCCTGCCCATGGGCTATGTCCGCAGCGGCAACAAGGATCACGGCCGGGAAAACCGCATCGAAGGTAAGCTGGAAGCCGGCCAGAAGGTCGTGGTGGTGGAAGACCTGATCTCCACCGGCGGCAGCGTGCTGGAAGTGGTGGAGGCCCTGCGGGAAGCCGGCGCTGAGGTGCTGGGCATCGTCAGCATCTACACCTATGGCATGAAAAAGGGCCTGGATCGCATGGCAGCTGCCAATGTGAAGAATATCAGCCTGACCGATTTCGATACCACCGTGGAAGTGGCCGCTGAACAGGGCTATATCCAGCCGGAGGACAAGGAACGGCTGATCGCCTTCCGCAATAATCCCGCTGACGAAAGCTGGATCAAATAAAATACCGGCAGCAGGAAAGCCGCTGCAGAGCAGGGCTGCTCCACCGAAAAAAGGGCAAAGGCAACCCCTTCCGCAGCAGGCCCCCCGCGAAGGCCGGAGCAAGCAAAACACAGGCAGCACAGAACAAACAGGCAAAAAGGAGGAAATCCATGAAACACCTCATCGACATTGCAGATCTCTCCGTTGCAGAGATCGATCAGCTGATCGCCACGGCAGATGATATCATCGCTGCGCCGGAAAAATACGCGGACAAATGCCGCCGGAAAAAGCTGGCCACCCTCTTCTTCGAGCCCTCCACCCGCACCCGCCTCAGCTTTGAAGCGGCCATGATGGAGCTGGGCGGCAATGTGCTGGGCTTTTCCGAAGCAAACAGCTCCAGCGCAGCCAAAGGCGAAAGCGTAGCGGATACCATCCAGACCGTCTGCTGCTATGCGGATATCATCGCCATGCGCCACCCCAAGGAAGGCGCCCCCTATGTGGCCATCCAGCGGGCCAGCGCACCCATCATCAATGCCGGTGACGGCGGCCACAATCACCCCACCCAGACCCTGACCGACCTGCTCACCATCCACCGGGAAATGGGGCGGCTGGAGAACCTGACCATCGGCATGTGCGGTGATCTGAAATTCGGCCGCACCGTCCACTCCCTGCTGATCGCCATGTCCCGCTATACGGGCATCAAATTCGTGCTCATCTCCCCCGAGGAGCTGCGCATCCCCGAATACCTGAAGGAAGAAGTGCTGCTGAAGAAGGACGTCCCCTATGAGGAGACCACCGATCTGGAATCCGTCATGCCGGAGCTGGATATCCTCTACATGACCCGTGTCCAGCGGGAACGCTTCTTCAACGAAGCGGATTATATCCGCCTGAAGGACAGCTACATCCTGACCCCGGAAAAGCTCAGCCTGGCCAAGCCCAGCATGCGCGTGCTGCATCCCCTGCCCCGTGTCAATGAGATCTCCGTGGCTGTGGATAATGACCCCCGGGCCGCTTATTTCCGCCAGGCCCTGAACGGCAAATACATCCGCATGGCCCTGATCCTGTCCCTGCTGGGGCTGTAATCCCATAAAGGAGGAAGAAACATGATTATCGGTACCATCACCGACGGCATCGTCATTGACCATATCCCCGCCGGGCGGGCCATGGAGCTCTATGGTTATCTGCAGCTGGACAAGCTGGATTGCGAAGTGGCGCTGATCAAAAACGCCAGCAGTGAAAAATACGGCCGCAAGGACATCATCAAGATCAATCAGCTCATCGATCTGGATCTGGATGTGCTGGGCTATATCGACCCCCACATCACCGTGGACATCATCCAGGAGGGCAAGCGGGTGGAGAAAAAGCACCCCGCCCTGCCGGAGGAGCTGGTGAACGTGATCCGCTGCAAGAACCCCCGCTGCATCACCACCATTGAGCAGGAGCTGCCCCAGATCTTCAAGCTCACCGACCGGGAACGCCGGGTCTACCGCTGCGTCTACTGCGAAACCAAAGAAAGCCGCTAAAGCATCGGCTTACGCATACAAAAATCCCCCTGCCAGGCAGGGGGATTTTCTCTCTTTCGGGCTTGGCGGGCTCCCCTGCTCATGCTATACTGAAAGCGACAGGAAAGCGGCAGGCTGTTCCCCCGAAAGGGGGTGATCCCATCGTTACTTATGAAGGGCTTTTCGCCTTTTGCATGGTTCTGATCGGCATCATCGGCTTATGCTTATCGCATAAAAAGAAATAGCCGCTCCATAGGATAGGAACGGCTCCCCAGAACAGACTCGACAACTCCACTGGGAGCAGCCGCCCGTCGCAGGGGCAGCCGCTTTCTTGTCTTGATTATAGCACCCGGCTTTGCCCCTGTCAAACTGAAATTTCCCCACTAAAAAGCCCCTGCATAGGCAGGGGCTTTTTGTTTATGGGAAGCCTTGGCAATTTTTCCTGCCCATGCTATACTGAAAGCGACAGGAAAGCGGCAGCTTGTTCCCCCGAAAGGGGGCGGGAGAATGGAATACATAATCAGTTTCATGATTCTGCTTCTGTTGCTCGTTCTTGAGATAAAGAAATAGCCGCTCTGCGCTAACAGAACGGCCTCCCTCTGCGATTTGGAGATCATCAGGGAGCGACCGCCTGTTCCCGCAGGCAGCCGCTTTCTTGCCCTTATTATAGCACCCGGCTTTGCTTCTGTCAAAGCAAATTTGCTCCCGCAAAGGCTCTGCCACCTGGCAGAGCCTTTTTTCTATGGAGGAATTCCTCCCACTCTTTCCGTCCTGACGAGAATATGCTATAATCAGGCTATATTCCCACAGGAGGTTTCCTATGAAGCATACCATGACCATCGGCGTGCTGGCTCATGTGGACGCCGGCAAAACCAGCCTTTCCGAGCAGCTGCTCTTCCTGGGCGGAGCCCTGCGGCAGCCCGGCCGGGTGGATCACCAGGACGCACTGCTGGATTTTGACCCGGTGGAGCGTCGCCGGGGCATAACCGTCTTTTCCGGGCAGGCCCGCTTTTCCTATGCAGGCCGGGATTTCTTCCTGCTGGATACCCCGGGGCACGCGGATTTTTCCGCAGAAATGGAGCGCTGCCTTTCTGCCCTGGATTGCGCCATTCTGGTGATCAGCGCGGTGGATGGCGTGCAGGCCCATACGGAAACCATCTGGCGTCTGCTCTGCGAGCAGGAGCTGCCTGTCTTCTTCTTCCTGAACAAGATGGATCTGCCCGGCGCGGATCTGCAGCGGGTACGGGAGGAGCTGGAAAAGCTCTGCGGCCCCACGCTGATCCCCCTGCAGGAGCCCCAAAGCCCGGAGGCCCGGGAGCAGGTGGCTTTGACAGACGAATCCCTGCTGGAAGCCTATCTGAATGGGGAGCTGCAGGAAGCGGATTGGCAAAATGCCCTCTGCCGGGCTGTGATGCAGCGGCAGCTCTTCCCCCTCTATTCCGGCAGCGCCCTCAGTGGGGAGGGTGTGGAAGCACTGCTGGAAGGATTGCACCGCTTCACCCATACGGACTATGACCCGGAGGCTCCCCTTTCCGGCCTGCTTTATCAAATTCGCCACGATAAGCAGAACAAGCGTATCGCTCTGCTGAAGCTCACCGGCGGTCGCCTGCGGGCAAAGGATATGCTGCTGGAAGAGAAGCTGCATGAGCTCCGCTCCTACCAGGGGGAGAAATACACCGTGCTGGAGCAGGCAGAGGCCGGGGACCTGCTGGCTGTTACCGGGCTTTCTCTGGCGAAAAGCGGAACGGTCTTTGGCGCAGCGGCAGTGCAGAGCCCCAGCATCACCCCGCTGCTCACGGCCCGGGTGCTCTGGCCGAAGGAGCAGCCCCTGCCCACCGTTCTGCAGGCCATGCGCATTCTGGAGGATGAGGAGCCGGCCCTGCAGCTGCGCTGGAACGAAGAGCTGCAGGAGCTGCACATCGCAGTGATGGGCCCCATTCAGCTGGAGGTGCTGCAGGAAAACGCCCGGCTCCGCTTTGGGCTGGAGCTGAGCTTCGGCAGCTGCGAGATCCTCTACCGGGAAAGCATTCGAAACCGGGTACTGGGCAGCGGGCATTTCGAGCCGCTGCGGCATTATGCAGAGGTGCACCTGCTGCTGGAGCCCGGGCCCCGGGGCAGCGGCATCCACTTCCGCTCCCTCTGCCCCACGGATCAGCTGGCCCTGAACTGGCAGCGGCTGATCCAGACCCATGTGGGCGAGAAAGAGCACCCCGGCGCGCTGAGCGGCTTCCCGGTGACAGATCTGCGCATCAGCCTGCTGGCCGGGGCTGCACATCTGAAGCACACAGAAGGCGGCGATTTCCGGGAAGCCACCTATCGGGCCATTCGCCACGGTCTGTTTCAGGCAGAATCCCTGCTGCTGGAGCCCTTCTATGCCTTTCGCATCCAGGTCCGCACAGAGCTGGCCGGCCGGGTGATGGCAGATATCCAGCGTATGCAGGGAGAGGTGGAGCCACCCATTCCTCTGGGGGAAAGCAGCCTGCTTCGGGGCTTTGTACCGGTCTCGGAGATGATGGCCTATGCCCGGGATTTCGCCGCGATGACCCAAGGCCGTGGGCGGATGCAGCTCAGCTTCGGCGGCTACCGGGAATGCCACAATACCCCCGAAATTCTGGAACGCCTGGCCTACGCCAGGGAAGCAGACCGGGCAAACCCGGCGGATTCCGTATTCTGCTCCCATGGGGCAGGCTATACCGTGAATTGGCGGGAAGCAGCTGCGGCCATGCACTGCCGCCCGAAAAACTGGGAGCTGAGCCCGGAAAATGAAACCACGCTTTAGGGCAGGCCCGGGCAGCAAATAAGCAGAATAAAACACCCCATCGCCCAGGCAGCAGCTTCCGCTGCCTGAGCGATGGGGTGCATTTTATACCCGGGCTGTTCTTTTCTCAGAAAGCAGCAAAGGCAGGCCTTTGCCGCAGCGCTATTCCTCCTCCGGCTGTTCCCCGGAAAGCAGCTGAACATGGGGCTGCTCCTCCAGAGGGGCAGGGGAAACAGCCTTCTCCTCCGGCTTCCCTTCAGGCGCAGCTTCTTCAGGAGGCTGGTAGCCCTTATTCAGGATGATGTAATTGATCGGCAGCAGCAGCAGCAGGGCGATCGGAAGCCTGAATTCCCGGAAGAAGAAATAATCCACTGCCAGGAGGATGAGCAGCACGATCACCATCTGCACGATCACAAAGCAGATCGCTTTCCCGGGGGAAATCGGATTCTTTGCGATCTGAAAGCGATAAAGAAAGGTCGGCAGCAGGCAAAGCAGCAAGGGCAGGACATAACTCAGGCTCAGGAGCAGCAGGGGCAGCAGCACAAAGGGAATTCCCTTTTCCTCCGGGGCCTCCGGATACTTCATGCTCAGAATGATCTGCTCCACAAGCGCATAGCTCTCCCCCTCCAGCTCGCCGATAAACATGAAATAATACATATATCCGTTTTCCACGCGGCAGATATGGGAAAGCGATAAGGTCTCTCCATCGCCCACATCCAGCAGCTCTTCTGCCATGAAAAACTCGCGGGGGCCGATCTCCTGCATGAAAACAGCCTCTTCCTCGCAGGCAAACATCTCCGCGACCTGCTCTTTGGAAAAAAGAGAATTATCAACATCACTGCGGGGGAACTCCCCTTCATCCAGCGTGCGGCGAATCTCCTGCACCTGCTCCGTGTTATAATTATCCGCAGCGCAGAAAAAGAGGAAATCCGTCTCACCGCCCTGCTTGCGGAAAGGAACGATGCTATAATCCCGCATGTTTATGATCTCCCCCTGCACCAGCTCCCGGGGGATTTGCAGCTCTGCTGAGGTAATGGAATCCTTATAGATATAGAAATCTCCGCTCGTTTCCACAGGCTCCTCAGCAGCAGACGGTAAGCTGATGGAGAGGAGCAGGAACAACAGCAGGCAAAACAAAGCAGCTGTTTTTCTTCCTCTGTTTATGGGCATTTTCTCAATTTTCCTTCCTTATTTTTTCTGCTTCCCTTCCGGCCCGGCTTCTCCGCAGGCGGCAGACAGGAAAAAGCTGCATAAACATTTTTATTTTAACATACTGGAAGAAAAAAGCAAGCAGAGCGAAAGCTGGAAGAAACACCGGGCTGTGGGGCTTTGGGCAAAAACAAGCCTGCTGGTCTCGCATGAAAACCACCGGGCTGCTATGGTGTCGGTAAGCAATTCATAACCGAACCGGAAGCCGCAGAGTTTACAGCCTCCTGCACATCGTTGAAGGTAAGTATTCTTATCCTTTCTTTTTAATTAAAAACAATCAGCATCTTATCATCAAAAAGGTATATTGCATTGGCAAAGGTATCGATGCGCCTTTTGCGGTGGCTTTGCTTGCTGAGATCCAGCCTGCGGAAGCGGTCAAGCCAGAGCTCTATAAACGCACGGCTCACCTTGGGTGGCTGTGCAGGTTTTCCGCTGGAGATGCGGCTCTCCGGTTCTTCTTTTTTAGCCCCCAAGCCCTCAAGTCGCTCCTTCATGGGCTTCGCTCACATATCCGAACACGGCATACGGATCATCCGAAGAACCGCTGCTGCCCGCATGAACAAAAAAGAACTGGGAGCCGGCGCTGCTATAGTCGCTGGAGCGTGCCATGGATACCGCACCGCATGTGTGGGAAGCGTGTTATCATAGCCGTTGGCAGAAACGCCGGCAACAGTCCCTTCGGCTTCGCCGGTGCCCTTGCCTTCCGGATCTCCGCCCTGCATCATAAAACATTCTATAATGCAAAGGAAGGTCAGGCCGTCATAAAACCGCTCTCGGCCAGGGACACAAAATCAGCAGCCACAACAGGAGCTGCCGACTGATCCAACTGAACGCTGATGCTGCCGTAGTCCTGAATTTCGATGTCTGCATAATACATCAGAGAAACATCCGATCCTGCGTTTGTATTTTCAATTTCTGCAGTTCCCTTCACATCCGTCGCTTCGGCCCCGTCTGCAGCTTCTTCTTTCTCCCCGCTGTCCGGCTGCTGCTGTGGAATGATCGGATCAATCAGGCTGCCCGATCTCCCGCATTGCCTTTTTGAACTGGAATATGAATAGGATCGCCGTAAAGCTAACGGCAATTATATCCGCCACAGGCTCTGCCATATAAACGCCCTTGGTCGGATCGGCCACGATATGGGGCATGATATAAATCAGAGGGAGCAGCAGCACAAATTTTCTCACCACCGCTACGATGATGGAGTTGGCCGCCTTGCCGAGAGAAGTGAAGGTCATCTGGCAGGCGATCTGAACACCGAACAGAACGATGGCTCCGAGGTAGATCCGCAGCATGGGTGCAGAAAAGTCGATCAGTGTCTGATCCGGCGTGAAGATGCCCACAAAGACTTGGGGGAACAGCATGACTGCCGCCCACAGCACTGTGGAGTAGGTCATACAGGTGATCAGCAGCAGGCGGAAGGTCTTTTTCACACGCTCCGCGTTCTTCGCGCCGTAGTTATAGCTGGTGATGGGCTGTGCACCCTGAGCGATGCCCTGCAGAGGAAGCATGGCAAACTGCATCACGCTGACCATGATCGTCATGGCACCCACCGCAATATCACCGCCGTACCGAAGCAGGGAGGAATTAAAGCAGATGGAGATGATGCTTTCGCTGGCCTGCATAATGAATGCCGCTGCACCCAGCGCGATACAGGGCAGAATGATCTTGCCCTGCAGACGAATATTTTTCCTCCGGATGCGCAGCTGCGTCTTTTTGCCGCAGAGGAACAAAATGACCCACACGCAGGAGATCGCCTGGGATAGGATGGTGGCCAGAGCCGCACCCTTCACACCCATGTCAAGGCCAAAGATAAACATCGGGTCAAGGACGATATTGCATACCGCACCGATCAGCACGGAGATCATGGAGATCTTGGTGAAGCCCTGTGCCGTGATGAAGGTGTTCATTCCCAAAGTCATCTGCACAAATAAGGTGCCGATGGCGTAAACGCTCATATAGTCTGTGGCATAGCCGATGGTATTCTCGCTTGCACCGAAGGTGAGCAGCAGCTCTTCGTTCCAAATTAGAAGTATCGCTGTCAGAACAACAGACACAAGGATTTGCAGACCAAAGCAGTTACCCAGCGTTTTCTCTGCGCTTTCATAATCCTGCCTGCCCATAAATATGGAGGCTCTCGGTGCGCCTCCGGAGCTGACCAGGGCCGCAAATGCCGCAACCAATAGAATCAGCGGCATGCAAACGCCAACCCCCGTGAGAGCCAGGCTGCCCTCGCCGGGCATATGCCCAATATAAATGCGGTCAACAATGTTATACAGCATATTGATGAGCTGTGCCACCACCGTAGGGATGGACAGCCGAAAAAGCAGTTTGCCTATGGGTTCCGTGCCTAAAAATTCTTTGTTTTCTTCCATTTTAATG
>JAUMYD010000042.1:7056-12379 GCA_030528765.1 Bacillota bacterium | reverse complement strand
CAGCATCCAAATACTAAAGTTTTTGCTGCCGCTTTTTTCAAAAAGCGGCGGTTTTAAAAAGAAAGATCAAACCCCTTCTTTTCTTGAAAGAAAAGAAGCAAAAGAACTTTAATGGGCTTCGTCGTCTTTGCTCCACGCCGCAGAAAAACAACAAATGCAAATGCCGGAAGGACCTTGGCAACAAGGAGTTTTGGGGTGCTTGGTGGAATTCTGAAATATATGCCGAAATAGCTTCATGAAATACATGCAGCGAAAGAGGGGCCTGTATATGGGAATTTTAAAAGCGACGATGAGCGCCATAGGCGGCGCGGCAGCTGACCAGTGGAAAGAGGCATTTTGTGCCGGGGAAATGGGTAGTGAGCTGCTGATGACTACTGCCAAACGAATGACGGGAGAGGGCAGCAGCGGGGTCATCACGGATGGCTCTGTCATTATCGTGGGCGAAGGGGAATGTGCCATTGCCACCGAAGGTGGGAAAGTCATCGGCGTATATGGGCAGCCGGGGGAGCACATCTTCAAAAGCAATCAGAGCAGCGGCATCTTCGGCGGCGGCCTGGGCTCCCTCATGAAGGATGTGGGTCGGAGGATATCCTTTGGCGGTGATATCACCATCTCCCAGCGGCTGTATTATATCAACACCAAAGAGCTGACCGGCGGCAGCATCCGGGCGGTGGGTCTTCCCCTGCGCTATAAGGATCCGGAGACGGGGCTGGATATGGATGGCGGTGTCAGCTGCTACGGTAGCTACACCTTCCGCATTTGTGATCCGGAGCTGTTTTACAAAGTGGCCCGCCGCTCCCCGGATGGACGCAGCCGCAGTGAATTATTGCAGCAGATGGATTCTGAGGTGCTGACCGCGCTGGCACCTGCGCTGGCACAGCTGACGGCGGAGGGGATCCGCCCCAACGAGCTGATGCAGGATACAAAAGAATTGTGCGAAAAGCTCCGCCGGCACATGAGCAGGGAATGGAGCGGCCTCCGGGGGATCGAGGTCTTTTCTCTGGCCCTGGATTCCATCAGCCTGCTGGATGCTGACATGCTCAGAGAGCTGCAGCAGGAGGTGGCTTTTAAGGATCCGGTCCGGGCGGCGGCCCATCTTAGCGGAGCTTTGGCAAACACCATGCAAACGGCGGCAGCCAATGGCTCTGCCGCGCCTGCTTTGTTTGCTGCCACTGTGGAAACGCCTGCCGCCAGGGATGGGATATGGAGATGCAGCTGTGGCTCTGAAAACAAAGGAAAATTCTGCACAGAATGCGGCGCAAAGAGGCCTGCGGAGATCCCGCGAGCTTCCTGCCGGAACTGCGGATGGATAGCGGCAGAGCAGAGCCGTCCCCCCAAATTCTGTCCCGAATGCGGGAAGCCCTTTGCTGCCGGGGATCGTTGATGCAGGGAGTTCTTCTGCGAAAAGCCTTTGCAATTTTTTATTCCCGGGTCTTTTCACGGAATGGAGAAGCATCGGCCCGGGGATCAAAGTTCCCGGGGCCCTTTCTTATAAAGCTCGCTTCACTACAGTTTGCTTTGCAAACGGCGAATCCGAGCCTGGGAGAAAGGGACGGTTTCAGAGCTTTTCATAAGCAAAGCCCCTTCTTACGAAGGGGCTTTGCTTATGCTTGCGATATGTTCAAAGGAATCGGTTTTTTCCAGCTGGATCCCTGCATCCAGAAGATTCAGCTCCGGCTTGATCTTTTCCAGGTAGCTAAGCTGTTGCTGCACCCGCTCCCAGGCATAGCGTTCCACTACATCGGCAGAGCGCAGCCCGACAGTCAGCTTTTCTTGCAGGAGCGGGCTGCTGCTCTCCGCTTCCCGACGGTATTCTTCCAAAAGCGCGAAAATTTCCGGGAGCTTTTCCTCCCCATCGGTGATGGCATAATGCTGCCGGCCGGGGCTTTCCCCGCAAACCACGTTCAGGAGCAGCTTCCCGCCCATGATCTTAAAAACGCTCTGCCGTTCATCCTCCAGCTGGACGCGAAACCAATAGGCGCTGCCCTTTTCTATGGGGTAGCTGCTGGGCGGCAGCAGCAGGGGGCGCAGCTCGATCCCTTGGAAGAGGGAGAGCAGCTCCGCAAAAAAGGCCCTGTCCTCGATGCTGTATTCCTCTTCCTCCCAGCGGGCGGAGACCTCCAGCAGGCGAATATCCTCCGCTGCCACAGCGGGAAGGCTCAGCGCAGCCAGGCTGCTTCGTCCGGCCCAGAGGGGGAAGAGCAGCAGAAGCAGCAGGAGGCAGCACAGCAGAAGGGCGAAGATCGTGCTTTTTCGTTTCATGGGCAGGCTCCTTTCTTTGGGCTTGGCTATTCAGCGGGGATCAGGGCTGCTCGGGGAAGGGAACTCCCAGCAGGGGGTATAGCTCCTTCAAGCGGCCTTCGTCCACGATGCGGTAATGCCTCCACTGAAACCTATCCCCGTAGCGGTATTCGATATCCATCCGTTTGCTGCTGAAAATGGTGCTGCTGGTCACATAGCCGTCATTTTCCGCGCAGAGACAGAAGCGAAAATAATAACCATCTTCGATATAATTGATGTTGCTGCCCAGAATTGGGCGGATGGTGACGCTTTTTAAAATCTCCATGACCTCCTGATAGAGCGGGGAATCCTTGGGAATATCCTCGTAGTCGACGAAATCCCCCTGTTCATTGAACATGGTAATATTCTCCATGTACTGGATCAGCTCCGCATCCTCCGCTTCATGCAAAAACTCGTAGAGATTTTCCCGGCTCAGCCATTGCAGGCTGATGATGAGCAGGATCAGCCCAAAAAGGCTCAGCAGGATCGTCCGGCGGCTGGGGCAGGGGATGGAATTCAGCATGGGGCAGGATCCTTTCTGTTGCGCGCGCAAGGCCCATAGAGCGCGAAAATCAACTGCTATGCGTCAGGAAAAAGCGGCCAGAAAATAAAAGTCTCTGCAGCTTTTCTTCTGTCCTTGGGGGTCACTGAGGGAAGCTGAGCTGATAGAGCAGATCTTCCTGCTGATAATGCAGCAAATAGCCGGCTTCGGAAAGGCGGAAGAAGCGCACAGGCTGCCCCAGCAGCTCCCCGGGGAAGAGGCTCTGCTCCAGCTTTTCCTTTTGGATCAGCCCATCTTCGATCCAGGCGGTATAGATCCCAAAGACATCATCCACCGCCAAAATGCGGTCTTTGCCATTGCTGCACATGCGGTTCAGATAGAACAGGCGGTTCGGCTCCGGCGCTTCGCTGAGCGGCTGCCCCTGCAGATCCCTATAGGAAAGGACATTGGGCGCACCCTCTTCCGGGGAAAGGAGAAAGATGCCGCCATCCGCCAGCAGTGTGCAGGAGATCAGCTTTTCCCCGGGCTGCAGGCTATGGCTACGGATCACATGCTCTGCATCCCCCAGATAAAACCGGCCCTCCGCCTCTTCCTGCAGGAAAAACAGATATTCCCGGCCATTGGTAGAAATCTCGCTGTAGATGGGGCCGCTCTGCTCGCTTTTTTCCAGCTCCAGCAGGGAATGGAGCTCTCCCGCCACATCCAGGCGGCGCAGGCCGAAAAAGCTGCTGCCATCCCGGCGCTGCTGATAGCTATAGAGCACGTCCCCGGAATCCAGCCGGGCAAAGCCGGGCGGCAGGCCAATGCCGTTTTCATAGAAGCCGCTATCTATAAGCTGGGCTTCTCCCGCTGCATCTGCCCGGAAGATCTGGTATTCGAGCTCCTCTTGCTCCCCGCTGTCTGCTGTGGTCTGGCAATAGACAAAGCCCTCCGGCAATAAAATGCCACCCTGCAGGGTCTGGGCGTCCGGGAGCTCCAGCTCCAGCAGAATCTTATCTTCGCTGAGGGAATAAAGCCCCAGCTGCTGATTGATGGGTGGGTGAATGCCGCCATCGCGGATATTTTCATGCAGTCGATAGAGCAGCCTTTCCCCATCCGTATCCAAAATATCCAGCTGCTGCTCTTCCTTTAGACCTTCGGGAAGGGAGAAGGGGATGGCCTGCAGGGTATAGGCCGCTTCGCCCGCCTCTGCCCTGGCCCGCAACTCCAGCAAAAGAGCATAGCCCACGCTATTCGCAAATTGTCTTCTTTCCGTACGGCCCGGGTAGTAAACATCCTCCATCACCGTGAGGGCATCCTCCCGGGAGAAAAGCTCCGGCACCGCGTTGAAGGTTTCGATCAGGTAATCCATATGAACATTGTAGTTTCCGTTGACCGGCATATTGTTGATGTCACAGTAGATAACGATCAGAGGATGATTGAAGATGGTCTCGATCAGGGCTTCGGTACTCATCTCGGGCAAAAGCTCCTCCGGGAGATTGCTTTTTGCCAGCTTTTCCTCATTGCTGCTATGTCCCCAGCCCGGCTGATCTGTGATGGGGGTGAAATCGTAAGGCTCTGTGATGCTGTAGCCGCTTTCCTCGGCCCGCAGGGCTTCGATGATCCCTTCCATATAAGCAAGCTTCTGCAGATGGATGTAGGCGGAGCCTTCCACCCTTTCCTCCTTCAGCAGCGCCAGCTGGGCTTCCATCGTTTCCAGCGCATCCTCCCGCTGGAAGAGCTCCTGCACTGCGTTGAAATCCCGCAGGCTTTCGAATTTGAGCTTGGGCTCGCCGGGGGTGTTCACATCCATGGCATAGGTCATCAGCGGGTAATCCCGCACCGTTATCACCAGGGCTTCCGTGGACATTTCCTGTAAAATCTCTTCGGGGATATTCATTCTCTGACGGGCGTGGAAAAGGGGCGGCGCTTCCTCGCTGGCTACTTCGGAAATTTCCTCCCAGAAGGCCTCCCAGTTCTCATCCCCGGGGTAGGAAGGGTAGATATAGGCGCCGGTGGCTTCATCAATTTGTGGGGCTGGCTCCCCGCAGGCGGGAAGCAGCAGGAGGCAGCAGAGCAGCAGGCTCAACCACATCATAGGCTTTTCTTTCATGGATAAGCTCCTTTCTGTTGCGCGCGCAAGGCCCATAGAGCGCGAAAATCAACTGCTATGCGTCAGGAAAAAGCGGCCTGGCCCACGGGTATCACCCCTTTTCAGAAAGATTTCCGGGAAAGGTAAATTTTGTTACTTAAATTATATCATGCAGGCATATAAATTGCAAGATTTTTGCTTATAGATAAGTCATATAACTAAAATAAGCTAAATTTTTCTAGAACAAGTTTCAAATCCCCATAGATTTTTCTCTTGAATTGAAAATGCGCTCCTTTTTTCTGGAAGCGAGCCGCTGTGCCTTAATTTTTGGCCTGCCGCCTTGCAGCAGAGCCGGCCACTGCAAATATAAAAAAAGCTGCTTTCCCGAAGGAAAGCAGCTTTTGCTATAGGCTTGATCTTAGTGGCCGGCACAGGATTCGCAGGATTCGCAGTGGCCTGGGCAGCTTTTC
>JAUMYD010000042.1:0-7046 GCA_030528765.1 Bacillota bacterium | reverse complement strand
GTCATAATAATCCTTCACCGCAGCGCGGACAGCTTCTTCTGCCAGCACAGAGCAGTGGATCTTATTGGTGGGCAGGCCATCCAGGGCTTCCACCACGGCTTTGTTGGAGAGCTCCAGGGCTTCCTTGATGGATTTGCCCTTGATCATCTCCGTGGCCATGGAGCTGGTGGCGATGGCAGAGGCACAGCCAAAGGTGTTGAATTTCACATCGGTAATGATGTCATCCTCAACTTTGATGAAGATGCGCATGATGTCGCCGCATTTGGCGTTGCCGACTTCGCCGACGCCGTCTGCATCGTCCATCTTACCCACATTGCGGGGGTTGGTGAAATGATCCATTACTTTATCGCTATATAACATGGGGCAGTTCTCCTTTCACTAATTTTTCCCAGACCGGGGAGATCCCCCGGAGATATTCCACCACCTTGGGAACCGTGGCGATGATATGATCCACTTCTTCCTCGGTGTTGTATTCACTTAAGCTGAGACGTAGGGAGCCATGAGCGACCTCGTGGGGGCGGCCCAGAGCCAGCAGCACATGGCTGGGATCCAGGGAGCCGGAGGTGCAGGCGGAGCCGGAGGAGGCGGCGATGCCGTTCTGATCCAGCCAGAGCAGGAGGGATTCGCCCTCGATGCCCTCAAAGCACATATTCACATTGCCGGGCAGGCGCTTTTCCGGGTGGCCGTTCAGGATGCTGTGGGGAATGCCGGAAAGGCCCTGAATGAGCTTGTCCCGCAGCTTTTGCACATAGGCGGTATTTTCTTCCATGCGGTCCAGACCATCCTGGAAGGCAGCTGCCATGCCGATGATGCCGGGCAGATATTCCGTGCCGGCGCGCTTGCCCCGTTCCTGGGCGCCGCCTTCGATCAGATTGTGCAGGATGATGCCCTTGCGGACGTAAAGCAGGCCAACGCCCTTGGGGCCGTGGAATTTATGGGCAGCCAGGGAGAGCATATCGATCTGCATGGCCTCCACATCGATGGGCAGATGCCCGGCGGCCTGAACGGCGTCGCAGTGGAAGAGCACGCCCTTCTCCCGGCAGATGGCGCCGATCTCCGCCACAGGCTGGATGGTGCCGATCTCGTTATTGGCAAACATGATGCTGACCAGGCAGGTATCCTCCCGGATGGCATCCGCCACCTGCTGGGCGCTGATCATGCCGTCCTTGTCCACGGGCAGCAGGGTGACTTCCCAGCCTTCTTTTTCCAGGCGTTTCAGGGTATGCAGCACCGCGTGATGCTCGATGTTGGTGGAGATGATGTGCATTTTCCCTTTCTTTTTGCCCTGGAGCGCAGCGGAGAAGATGGCCTGGTTATCGGCCTCGGAGCCGCCGGAGGTAAAGTAGATCTCCCGGGGCTGGGCATGGATGCCGGCGGCCATGGTGGCGCGGGCAGCTTCCAGCTTTTCGGCAGCTTCCTGCCCGATGCTGTGCAGGCTGGAGGGGTTGCCGTAGCATTCCTGCATGGCGGCGATGGTGGCAGACAGAGCAGCGGGGCTCATGGCGGTGGTTGCCGCATTATCTGCGTAAACGTACATATATATACCTCCTTCATCCCCTGTCAGGGACGAATCATTGGATTTCCTATCAATTTACTACGGTATAAACATAGCACGGCTTTTCCATAAAGTCAAGCCTTCGCAAAAAAATAGTTTTTTTGCAGGGGATCTGCCCGTGGAACAGGGCTTTGTTCCCGGCTTTGCCGGGAAACAGTTATGAGTTGAGAGTTATGAGTTATGAGTTGCGGTGGCGTATCGAAGGCTTGCCTTCGATACGCATGGAAAGGAAAGAAGGAGGGCTTTCCTTGTGTCATTGCGAGGAAGGCAAGCTGTGGGCTTGCAGCGCAAGGCCCAGCTTGGCAACGTGGCAAACTTCGGGCTAAGTTTCTGCAGGATGTTACCTTAGGATTGCCACGTCGTTTTGCTGGAAAATACTTCGTATTTTCGCAGCAAATTCTTCCTCGCAATGACACAAGCTGTGTTTCCGCAGCAGGCCAAAAACAAGTGTTTTTTGACCCACTTTTTTCTAAAAAAAGTGGGGATTTCCCCCGGGAAAAACCGGTAAGCCGTCCCTTTCTTGAAAGAAAGGGACACAAAGAACTTTAATATTGGACTGCTGCTTGCCGGGGATCACAGAGCCGGAATGGAGCCTTCGAAAAAAGCGGCAATTTGCAAAAGCCTGTAAGCTGCAAGAAAAGATTTCTCTCCCGGACTGTGCTTTCGCTTCCTCTTTCCGCGGGGAAAGCCATTTTCCCCGGCGGCTTCCTGTGTTATAATAAGAGAAAGAAATCCCGGCCTCCGGCAGCCGGATCCGGCGGTCTGGGTCTGCTCCGGAAAATTTTGCGGCCGGCACCTGTTTTTCCAGAGCTTTTTTCCGCTTCCCCGGAAAGGGGTCCTCCGCCCAGCCGCTGAGCAGGGAGGGCATTTCATCGCTGCCCCCGCTGCTGCAGGCGGAAAGCCGGATCACATCCCCGGATCGAAAGAGCAGCGGCCTCAGGCCGAGGCACTTGCTGGCCCGCAGGCTGTAACGCTCAAAGACCAGATAGCTGCAGCGGGTGCCCGGGCTGCGGAAGTCCTGCCGCCGGTGAGCTCGTTCAGGATCTTTTGCAGGATCCGATCAAAATCACCTGTCAGCTCTTGTTCCAGTTTTGTTATAAAAAGCCTCCTTTCTCTGCTGCCGCACTTAGAGCAGCTCTTCCAGGGTGGAAAGGAAGGCCGATTCCCCCCAGGTGTTGAATTTGAAGAAAACCCCTTCGCTGCCCCCGCTGCTGCAGGCGGAAAGCCGGATCACATCCCCGGATTGGAAGAGCACCAGCGTCAGGCTGAGGCGGTTGCTGCCGGTGAGGCTGTAGCGCTCAAAGACCCGGACGCTGCAGCGGGAGCCTTCTCCGTAAAAATCGCTTTCTTCCTCCAGGCTGGCGCTGAGGCTGCTCTGGAGAATGCCCTTTTCCAGCCGCTGCAGGAGCTGGTCAAAATCCCCACGGAGCGCACGTTCCAGTTTTGCCATGGTTTTTCCTCCTCTTTTCTTCTTTATCCAATATGCTACCAGTATAGCAGAAAAAAGTTTGTTTTTACAGGAATTTTTACAGGGGCTTTTTGCAGGAACCAGAGCTTTTCTTCGCGAATTATTTCATTTTCGGGCTTTCGGCAAAGGCCGCCTGTGCCTGCCTTCCCCCTGCAGCAGTCTTATATTAAATAAGGAAGGGCCAAATCCAAATAGGGAAGTGCTGCAGAAGGCTCTGCCCTCCCTTAGCTTGATGTCGTTTTAAAATTGATCCATAAAAGAATTTGTTTGCAAAGGAGTGCACGAACATGAAAAAAGTTGCCATCATCATGGGCAGTGACAGCGATCTGCCCATCGTGGAAAAAGCCTTTCCCGTCCTGCGGGAATACGGCATCCCCTTTGAGGCGCATGTCTTTTCCGCCCATCGTACCCCGGATGAAGCAGCGGGCTTTGCCGCGGCAGCAGCCCGGCAGGGCTTTGGCGTGATCATCGCCGCAGCCGGCATGGCCGCCCATCTGGCAGGCTCCCTGGCGGCCCAGACTACCCTGCCTGTGATCGGCATCCCCATCGGTGGTGCTATTCTGGATGGCATGGACGCCCTGCTGGCCACGGTGCAGATGCCCCCCGGTGTTCCCGTGGCAACAGTGGGGATCAACGGCGCTGCCAATGCCGCCCATTTGGCTGCGCAGATCCTGGCGCTCTCTGATCCGGAGCTGACCGGCCGCATGAACGATAAACGGGAAGCCATGCGCGCACAGGTGCGGAAAAAGGACGCTGCACTTCAGGAAAAGCTGGCCCAGGCCTGCGAATAAGGAGGAAGCATGAGGAAACTGCATGAAGAATGCGGCGTGTTCGGCATTTGCAGCCAAAAGCCCCGCGCCCTGGCAAACAGTGTATATTACGGTCTTTTTGCTCTGCAGCATCGCGGGCAGGAAAGCTGCGGCATCGTGGTGAACGATGACGGCGTGCTCAGCTCCTATCGGGATACGGGCCTGGTGGGGGATGCCTTCACGCCGGAGGTCCTTTCCCGCCTGCCTCAGGGTACCATGGCCATGGGCCATGTGCGCTACGGCACTGCGGAAAATGCCAGCCGTGTCAATGCCCAGCCCCTGGTGGTCAAGCATATCAAGGGCAATATGGCCCTCTGTTATAACGGCAGCATCACCAATTTCCATGAGCTCCGGGATGAGCTGGAGCTGAAGGGCTCCCTCTTCCATACAGACTGCGATGTGGAAGTGATCGCCTACCTCATCATCCAGGAGCGCATTCAGACCGGCTCCATCGAGGAAGCGGTGGTTCGGGCCTGCGCCCGCCTGGAGGGGGCCTATTCCCTGCTGGTCATGTCCTCCGGGAAGCTGATCGCCACCAGGGATAAGCGGGGCTTCCACCCCCTCTGCCTGGGCGAGACTGTGGACGGTGATCTGGTGATCGCCTCCGAATCCTGCGCACTGGATGCGGCAGAGGCACACCTGCTGCGGGATGTGGATCCCGGGGAGGTGCTGGTCTTTGATAAGAACGGCCTGCGCTCCCTGCGGGAGCACTGCGGCAGCGTTCCCCGCAGCCTCTGCGTTTTTGAGTTCGTCTATTTCGCCCGCCCCGATTCCATTATCGATGGCATGCCGGTTCACAGTGCCCGCAGACGGGCCGGGGCCTTCCTGGCCAGATCCTACCCGGTGGAGGCGGATGTGGTCATCGGCGTGCCGGATTCCGGCATCGACGCGGCCATTGGCTATGCCCAGGAATCCGGCATCCCCTATGGCATCGGCCTGCTGAAAAACAAATACATCGGCCGCACCTTCATCGCCCCCGGTCAGGAGAGCCGGGAGAACAAGGTGCGCATCAAGCTGAATCCCATCTCCTCCACGGTCAAGGATAAGCGGGTGGTCCTCATCGATGATTCCATCGTCCGCGGCACCACCAGTGCCCGCATCGTCCGCCTGCTGCGGGAAGCCGGGGCAAAGGAGGTACACATGCGCGTCACTGCCCCGCCCTTCGTTTATCCCTGCTATTACGGGACGGATATCCCCAGCCGGGATGTGCTCATCGCCTACCGCATGAACCATGAGGAGATGGTGCAGCACATTGGCGTGGACAGCCTGGGCTTCCTGAGGCTGGAGGATGTGAAATGCATCGCGGATCAGTGCCCGGATGGCTTCTGCACCGCCTGCTTTGACGGCATCTATCCCACCACCACCCCGGCTGAGCTGGGCAAGGCCCGCTTTACCACCAAACTTTCCGCCAAGGAGGAAAACAAATGAGCAGCCAAAGTGAAAGCTACAAACAGGCCGGTGTGGATATCACCGCCGGTTACAAAGCCGTGGATCTGATGAAGCCCCACATTGCCCGCACCATGAATGCAGGCGTTCTCTCCGGCATCGGCGGCTTCGGCGGCCTTTTCGCGCCCCCCATCGCCGGGATGCAGGAGCCGGTGCTTGTCAGCGGCACCGATGGCGTGGGCACCAAGCTGAAGCTGGCCTTTCTGCTGGACAAGCATGACACCGTGGGCATCGATTGCGTGGCCATGTCCGTGAACGACGTGGTCTGCAGCGGCGCACAGCCCCTTTTCTTCCTGGATTACATTGCCTGCGGCAAAAACATCCCGGAACGCATCGCCGACATCGTCAAGGGCATCGCCGAGGGCTGTGTGCAGTCCGGCTGCGCCCTGATCGGCGGGGAGACCGCGGAAATGCCCGGCTTTTACCCTGTGGATGAATACGATCTGGCCGGCTTCTGCGTGGGTCTGGTGGATCGCCCCCGCATCCTGGATCAGGAGACCATGCAGGCCGGGGATGTGCTGCTCGCCATGCCCTCCACCGGCGTTCATTCCAACGGCTTCTCCCTGGTGCGGAAGGTCTTTGATCTGGAAGGCAAGGATCTGCACCTTTACTGCGACGAGCTGGGCATGGAGCTGGGCGAGGCCCTGCTGACCCCCACCGCCATCTATGTGAAGCCCCTGCTGGCGCTGATGGAGCAGGTGCAGGTGCGCTCCGCTGCCCATATCACCGGCGGCGGCTTCTATGAGAATATCCCCCGCGCCCTGCCGAAGCATCTGGCAGCGAAGATCGAAAAGGCAGCGGTTCGTATCCATCCCCTCTTTGAACGCATCCAGAGATCCGGCAATATCCCCGAGCGGGATATGTTCAATACTTATAACATGGGCGTGGGCATGGCGGTCACCGTTCCCGGCGCCCAGGCTGATCTGGCCCTTTCCATCCTGAAAGCAGCCGGTCAGGATGCCTACCTGCTGGGCGAGATCGTCCCCCGGGACGGCGGGGAAGGCGTGGTCTTATGCTAAAGACCCGCGTGGCCGTGCTGGTCTCCGGCGGCGGCACCAATCTGGAGCAGCTGCTGCTGGCCCAGGAGGAGGGCCGCCTCCCCCATGGGGAGATCGTGCTGGTGCTCTCCAATAAGCCCGGGGTCTATGCCCTGGAGCGGGCCGCTAATCACGGCGTTCCCGGCCGGGTGGTGGAAAGCAGCGGCGTGAGCCAGGCGGAATTCGAAGCGGGGCTCCAGGCCGCGCTGGAGGAAGCCCGGGTGGAAATGATCGTGCTGGCCGGTTTCCTGCGTATCCTCAGCCCGGAATTCATCGAAAAATGGCCGGAGCGCATCATCAATGTGCATCCTTCCCTGATCCCCTCCTTCTGCGGGCAGGGCTTCTATGGGCTGAAGGTGCATGAGGCCGCTCTGGCCTACGGCGTGAAGCTCAGCGGCGCCACGGTGCATCTGGTGAACCAGATCCCCGACGGCGGGCGCATCCTTCGGCAAAAGGCCGTGGAGGTGCTGCCCGGGGATACCCCCGAGATTCTGTAGCGGCGCATCATGGAGCAGGCGGAGTGGATCCTCCTGCCCCTGGCCACGGAAGATCTCTGCCGCAGCATCGCCGAAGAGAAGCAGCTGCGGAATCGGGAGAACATAAATCTGTAAAACCGTCCCTCTTTGAAAAGAGGAACCGAGAAACTTTTTATATTTGGGCAGAAGTTTCTGCTTTTTGTCATTGCGAGGCGGTTCAGCTGCAGGACTGCGAAGCAGTACACAGCTGAACAA
>JAUMYD010000181.1:911-2959 GCA_030528765.1 Bacillota bacterium | reverse complement strand
TTTCCTTCTTGCAGTCACCGTAGGTGAAGTCCATCTCCTTGCCGCCCACGATGGCAGGCAGGTCCCGCAGGTCGGCGGGGCAGGTCCAGTCCAGCGTGATGTTGGAGAAGGGCGCCTGCGTGCCCCAGCGGGAGGGGGTGTTCACGCCGTAGATGAAGGACTGCACGCACTGCTTGACTTCCTTCTGGCTCAGGTTATCCACCTTTACGAAGGGCGCAAGGTAGGTATCGAAGGAGGAGAATGCCTGAGCGCCGGCCCATTCATTCTGCATGATGCCCAGGAAATTGACCATTTGGTTGCAGAGCGTGGCCAGGTGGCTGGCGGGCTTGGAGGTGATCTTGCCTTCGATGCCGCCCAGGCCTTCCTGGATCAGCTGCCGCAGAGACCAGCCTGCACAGTAGCCGGTAAGCATGGAAAGATCGTGGATGTGGATATCCGCATTGCGGTGGGCATCAGCCACTTCCTGATCATAGATCTCAGAGAGCCAGTAATTGGCGGTGATAGCTCCGGAATTGGAGAGGATCAGGCCACCTACGGAATAGGTAACGGTGGAATTCTCCTTCACGCGCCAATCGCTGATGTTTACATAGCTATCCACAATATCTTTATAGTTCAGGAAGGTGCCCTTGATGTTGCGGAGCTTTTCCCGCTGCTTGCGGTAGAGGATGTAGGCCTTTGCCACATCCGAATAGCCGGCCTGCACCAGAACGGATTCCACGCTGTCCTGGATATCTTCCACGGTGATCAGCTCATCCTTGATCTTGGGCTCAAAATCCGCAGTGACCTTCAGGGCCAGAAAATCAATGACACCAGGGTGATATTGTTTTTCCTGAGCCTCGAATGCCTTGATGATGGCGGCGCTGATTTTTGCGATATCAAAATCGACTACTTTATTATCACGTTTGATAACTCTGTACATGCCTGTCCTCCCGTTGAGCTTTTCTTCAGTGCAGCTTTCGGAAGCTGCTTAATAGGATGTATTCGTATTATGTAAAATACTATAACATATAAATTGTGTTTTGCCAATAGGGAAAGCACAATATTTGGAAATTATTATGTGGATAAGCACAAAATCTTGTGGATATTTTGTGGATTAGATTCCACGCAGCTCTGCTCCGGGGACATGCTTCCGGGCCGCTGCCAGCATTTCTTCCATTTCCTCCCTGCTGCAGCCCCGCACGCTTGGGTCGATGAGCTGGCCGGAATCCACAAAATTCTGGAGGAAATAGTTCTCTTCTCCGGCGATCATTTGCGTCAGCTCACTGATGCGCGCCGGATCATGATAGCCCTTCACGATGGTGGTACGGAATTCATGAGGCAGCCCGCATTCCCGCAGCAGGCTGATGCTGCGCTGAATGGCTGCGATATCCACCAGCGGCAGGCCAATGGTCTCCGCATAATGAGGGAGAGCATTCTTGATATCCATGGCCACGAAATCCAGCAGGCCGGCAGAAAGAAGAGCTTCCAGCCGGGCGGGCAGGCTGCCGTTGGTGTCCAGCTTGATCTTATAGCCCAGGCTCTTTATATAGGAAAGAAAGTCCTCCAGCCCGGATTGAAGCAGTGGCTCGCCGCCGCTGATGCAGACGCCATCCAGCAGCTTGCGCCGCTTCTGCAGGAAGGATTCCACTTCCTGCAGGGGGATGGGCGAAGATTGTGCGTTCTCCAGGACCAGCGGGCTATTGTGGCAGAAAGGGCAGCGGAAATTACAGCCGCCGGTGAAAAGGGTGCAGGCCACCTGCCCGGGGTAATCCAGCAAGGTAAGTTTTTGCAGACCGTAAATTTCCATTTTTTCCTCCTTTTTATGTCCTGGGGAATTATACTACCTTTTGTGTAAAAAAGCAAGGGATATACCATATATTGTAGAAATAAAAAAGGAGAATATCGGGACGAAGCAGGCGGAAAGGGCATTTTTTCTTCGGGGAAAGGCTTGCAATCTTTCTTTCTTTATGGTACAATTATCTTCGCGTTCTTGTGAGTGCTCTTGTGATTAACAATTGTGATTATAGATACCTTTTTCGTGAGGAGGTGACATCATGCCGAATATCAAA
>JAUMYD010000181.1:0-901 GCA_030528765.1 Bacillota bacterium | reverse complement strand
CGTGCTGGTAGCTGAGGTCAGACGGGAACGGAACATGGCTGCCAAAACCCGCATGAAAACCCAGCTGAAAAAGTTTGCTGCCGCAATCGATAACGGTGACAAACAGGCAGCTGAACGCGAACTGCTGGCTACCGTTAGCATTCTTGATAAAACTGCCTCTAATGGCGTTATCCATAAAAATGCCGCGGCAAGAAAAAAATCTAACCTCTATAAAGCTTATAACCAGATGTAAGCAGAAGGCGCCCTTTTGGGCGCCTTTTTTCTCTCCCGGAGGGGCTTTCTCTGCCGGGCTTTTCGGCAGCGTTGCACTTTCCCCGGAAAATATGTTATACTCATTATAAGAAGGAAGCTGTCTAAAAGGAGTGCAGCAATGAAACTGAAAGAGAAAAGCCCTGCGGAGGCCCTTGTCTCCCGCCTGGACGCCCTGGGCTGGCATATCAGCTGTGCGGAATCCTGCACTGGGGGCCTTTTGGCTGCCCGCCTGGTGGATGTTCCCAATGCCTCCCGGGTGCTGGAAGCCAGCCTTGTCACCTATTCCAATGAAGCCAAGATGCGTTATCTCCGGGTCCCCGGAGGGCTGCTGTCCCAATACGGTGCGGTCAGCCAGGAGGTAGCGTTGTCCATGGCCAAAGGTGTGGCGGCAGAGAATCAGGCAGAGCTGGGCATTGGTATCAGCGGTGTGGCGGGGCCCGGTGGCGGCACTGTGGAGAAGCCTGTGGGTATGGTTTGCTTCGGTTTTTCCCTGCCCGGAAGGGAATACGCCTGTACCCAGCATTGGCTGGGCCTGGATCGTAAGCGGGTACGGGAGCGGAGCGTGGATTTTGCTCTGCGAAAGGCTTTGGAATTTTTAGAGGAAACAGAAAGAGAAAGATCGGAAGGCAAGGAGAATGAAAATGGCGAT
>JAUMYD010000180.1 GCA_030528765.1 Bacillota bacterium | reverse complement strand
CTCTTTGGTTTCTGCGCTTGCGTTGGAAGCTGCCTCCGGGGGGCTGGCTGTCGCGGCTGCCTCCTCCGGCAGCAGGGGGGGGTCTGCCAGCCCCAGGCGCTGCTCCACGATACTGCTCTCCGGAGGGGACGGGGACTGCTCCTCGGGCACTGCGGCTTCTTCCGGCCCCTGCTTGTAGCTGCGAAGATCATCCATCCAGCCACAAGCGGGGAGGCACAGGAGCATGCAGAGCACAATGCTGAGATACAGGAAATAACGCATCCATTTCATATCATATCCGCCTGCCTTTTCTGTTTGCTAGGCTATTTATATGATGGCTGCGCATTTTTTAATACCCCGCATTGCTTAAATATTTTGCGGTATCGATGCCTCGGGCCGCTCGGGGCCTCCTGCGGCTTCAAGCTTTTCTTCCTCCTGGGGGCGGCGGGCCCGTTCCTCCCGGATCCGCTGCTGCAGGTAGTCCAGTGCATCCCGAAGGCTGCCCACCTGATCGATGAGGCCACACTCCACTGCACCCCGGCCCACAGCCACGGTGCCGACATCCCGGGCCAGCTCACCGATGGTCATCATCATCTTTCGGAAATTTTCCGCGCTGATCCGGGAATGCTCTGCTACGAAATTGATGACCCGCTCCTGCATGCGATCCAGATAATCAAAGGACTGCTGCACGCTCACCACCATGCCGGTGAGGCGGATGGGATGGATGGTCATCGTGGCAGTGCTGGCAATAAAGGAGCGCTCCGCGGCCACGGCAATGGGCACACCGATGGAATGTCCGCCCCCCAGCACCAGGGATACACTGGGCTTGCTCATGCCGGCGATGATCTCCGCAATGGCCAGCCCGGCCTCCACATCCCCGCCCACGGTGTTCAGGATCACCAGCAGGCCTTCGATCTCCCTGCTCTGCTCCACTGCCACCAGCTGGGGGATGATGTGTTCATACTTTGTGGCCTTATTCTGGCAGGGCACCGCCAGATGCCCCTCTACCTGGCCGACAATGGTGATAACATGAATATTGCTCTGCTGGGCAGGCAGTGTAAGCTGACCAAAATCCGTCAGACTTGCATTTTCCTGCTCAGCAGAGCAAGGCTCCCCGGCCTCTGCCGGGAAAAGATCAGGATTGATTTCGTTGCAAAAATGGGCATAAAATGACACAGGCGTTCCTCCTTTGGGAGGCGCAGTGCTTAGACCTGCGTGATCACCGCCATGATGACCGGCCTGCGGCCGGTGCGTTCCTGGACGAATTTGGCCAGCTTGCTGCGAACCTGAACGCGAAGATCATTCAGGCTGCCATCGGCGAGTGTCTTCGGGCTGCAGAGCGCCAGAACCTTTTCTTTCATCTCGCCTATAATATGCTCATAATTCTTCTCAAATATAAATCCCTGCGTATAAATTTCCGGCCCGGAAAGGATGCGGGCATTGTTCTTTTTCACGGTATAGATCAGGGAGATCACGATGACGCCGCCCTCCGAGAGCTGCCGACGCTCTTTCAGGATCGAAGCGCCCACATCCCCCACGCCCAGCCCATCGATGTAGACCTTACCGCTGGGCACGGTGCCACTGATGCGGCATTGCCGACGGGAAAGCTCCAATACCTGGCCGTTTTCCATGACCACTGTGTTTTCGGCAGGCATTCCCAGGCTCTGGGCCAGCTGTGCGTGCTTATAGAGCATTCGGTATTCCCCGTGGATGGGCAGGAAGAATCTGGGCTGCACCATGTTGATGAGCATTTTCAGCTCCTCCCGGGAGGCGTGGCCGCTGACATGAATGCCCTGGCTGCGCTCGTGGATCACATTTGCACCCAGGCGGAAAAGATTATCCACGGTTTTCCCCACCATGCGTTCGTTTCCGGGAATGGGGGTGGCGGAAATGATGACAGTATCCCCGGCCATGATATGGACCTGCCGGTGCTCCCCGGAGCTCATACGGGTCAGGCCGGAAAGGGGCTCGCCCTGGGAGCCGGTGGTCATCACCACCACCTGATTGGCAGGGTAATTGCTGATCTCCTCCACATCGATCATCTGGCGATCCGGGATCTTCAGGTAGCCCAGGCTGCCTGCCACAGTGAACATATTCTGCATACCGCGGCCCACCACTGCAAGCTTTCGCCCGGTGCGGGCTGCAGCCCAGATCACCTGCTGCGCCCGGTGGACATGGGAAGCAAAGCTGGTGACGATGATGCGGCCCGGGGCTTCCGCAAAATAGCGCTCCAGATTATGGCCCACACTGCGCTCGCTTTGCGAGAAGCCATCCTTTTCCACATTGGTGCTGTCGCTGAGCAGCAGCAGGACACCTTTTTCCCCCAGCGCGGAAATGCGGCCATAATCCATCAGCCTGCCATCGATGGGGGTCATATCCATTTTGAAATCGCTGATAAAAAGAAGGGTACCCACCGGGCTGTGGATGGCCATGCCCAGGGAATCCGGGATGCTGTGGGTGAGGCGGATGAATTCCACCGTAAAGGGGCCGATCTCCAGTTCCTCCCGGGCTTCCACCCGGCGCAGATCCGCCTTGACCTGCTGTTCGCTGAGCTTTCCCTTCAGCAGACCCAGGGTGAGTGCAGAGCCGTAGACGGGTGCGTTCACATCCTTCAGGATGTAAGGCATGGCGCCGATGTGATCCTCATGGCCATGGGTGAGCAGGAAGGCGCGTACCTGGTCTTTCTTTTCGATCAGGTAGGAATAATCGGGGAGAACCAGGTCGATGCCGAACATGCCGTCCCCGGGGAAGGTGATGCCGCCATCCACCACCAGAATGTTTTCATCGTACTCGATCACGGTCATGTTTTTTCCCACTTCCCCCAGACCGCCCAGGGGGATGATGCGGATCTTATGATCACGTGGCACTTTTCGCCGCTCCGTGATGACGGAAACGGCCTGACGTTTTTGGCTTTTGGAGGCCAGCTTATTGCTGCTGAAAATGGCCTGTGGGCTGTCATCTGCTTCCCGGGCTTTCATAGCCTTGGCTGTGGGTTTAGCTGCA
>JAUMYD010000041.1:10836-12769 GCA_030528765.1 Bacillota bacterium | reverse complement strand
AAATGGGCGCGGCCACCTGGGATCCATAGAAAACGCCGGAAGGTTCATCCACCACGACCAGACAAACCAGCTGCGGATCCTCAGCCGGCACCATGCCCACAAAGGAAGATACATATTTTCTGTCCGCATAGGATCCACCGGAGGCCTTTTGTGCCGTTCCTGTTTTCCCACCAATGGAGTATCCGCTGATCGCTGCATTGCCGCCGGAGCCTTCCGTAACGACGCCGACCAAAAATTCCCGCAGCTGCTGCGCTGTGGAAGGAGAAACCACCTGCCGCAGCTCCACGACCTCTCTTTCCTGCACCACTTCTTCCCCATCCATAACTTTTGAAATAATTTGCGGCTTTAAGAGAACACCGTCATTGGCAACAGCACAAACCGCCGTGATCAGCTGCAAAGGTGTCACGGCAATTCCCTGACCAATGGAGATCGTTGCCAGCTCCACTGCATTCACATTGTTTTCATCCTGAAGGATCCCCTCCGCCTCCCCGGGGAGATCGATCCCGGTGGGTTCTCCGAAGCCAAAGGCGCGGATGTACTTATAAAACAAACCTTCTTCCTTCTCTTCTATGCTCTGGCCGATGGCCACAAAAGCCGGATTGCAGGAATTCTTGATGGCCTCCGCGAAAGTCTGCACCCCATGTGGAACAGAAGCCCAGCAGTGGATACGGGCATTTGCAACCTGCACAGAGCCCGGATCATAGTAACTGCTGGTCAAAGGGTCGGCAGCCCCCTCCTCCAGAGCAGTGGCTGCAGTAATGATCTTAAATGTGGAACCCGGTTCATAGGAATCGCTTACCAGGAAATTCCGGCGGCTGGAATCGGTGTAATCCCCGTAATTATTGGGGTCATACTTATTGCTGCAAGCCATGGCCAGAACATCCCCTGTTTTCGGATCCATAATAATGATCCCCGCTTGCTTGGCCGGGGATTCGCTGCTTTGCAGAGCTTCCAGTTCCCGCTCGCAAAAATATTGAATACTGCGGTCAATCGTCAGGTAGACATCATGACCATTCTCAGGAGGGATATAGGCGTAATCCTCCTGCTGAATGGGGTTTTCCGCAGAGTCAAAAAGTCCGATCACCCGGCCGTCGGAGCCGCTGAGGAGCTCATCCAATTCCAACTCTATACCATCCAGGCCCTGATTATCGATGCCGGCATAGCCCAGCACATGGCAAGCCAAGCTTTCCTGGGGATAGAAGCGCTGGGTCTCCTGCTCGATCTCCACGCCTGCCAGAAGTCCTTCATTGTTCTCCTCTGCTTCCAGAATAGCTTCTTTGATGATCTGCCCTACACCAAAATCTATCTTTCTTTTGATCCAGACATAGCTTTCCTCGGAGTTTACTTTTTCATAAACATCCGCGTATTCCATATCCAATTTTTCTGCTAAAAATTTGGCAGTGGCTTCCACTTCCTTGGATTCCTTGGCCACTTCCGGCCGGACAGCAATCGAGTCAGCGGTAATGCTCACTGCCAGTTTATCACCATTTCGGTCGTAGATGGTTCCCCGGGCGGCTGCGACCCCCCTGTCCCGGGTTCGTGCTTCTTCTGCTTCCATTTTCAGATCACTGCCCTGAACCAGCTGCACATCAGCCAGTTTAATGATAACGGCAAGGAAGCCAAGCAGAGCGACCAACAGCACAACCGACATTCTTCGCCGCATTCTGAGTTTAACTTCTGCCATTCGAAATAAAAGCCCCCTTATTCTGCTTCAAACCCCGTGGCCAAAGCCTGGCCGTTCCAATAGTTTGTGATCGCTGCAAAAACACTTTCCAGGAAATTCGGCTCTTCCGCATCTACCGCAGAAATATCCTCTCCTTCGCTTTCTGTTTGCAGGCTGTTTGCGATAACAAGGGAGCTCTCGCTGTTCAGGTAATGTATATTATCCATACCGGGACGAACCATGCCCAGGCAAGTAACGGCATAGTTCTCT
>JAUMYD010000041.1:4992-10826 GCA_030528765.1 Bacillota bacterium | reverse complement strand
GGTCATATCAGCCCGCAAGGATTCATTCTCCCTGCTTTCGATCTCCCGCTGCAGAGTGTTGATCTTCCCGCCCATCGTGCCTATTTTTGCTTCCATCATAGTCACACCCAGAAAATAGACCAAAATGGCCATCACCGTCAGGCTGATCTTCACAACATCTGCGCGCCGAGCATTCATCTTTTCCCGGGCCGCGCTGCCATCCAGCACACGCAAACGGCGCTGCTCAAAGGATTGGGCTTCTTCATAAACGCGGGCGACCGCGTATCTCTCCGTCATAGCCATTCTATGTCCCCCTTCGTTGGCTCAGAACACAACAGGTTAAAACTACAGCTTCCGTACTGCACGAAAATTTGCAGAACGGCTGCGGGGATTTATCGCCAGTTCTTCCGGGGAAGCAACCAGCGGTTTTTTGTTCAGCAGCTTCACATCTGCTTTGTGCCCGCACTGACAGACTGGCAGCCCCGGTGGGCAGATGCAGTCCCGGCTATGCAGGCGAAAAACCTCTTTCACGATGCGATCCTCCAGTGAATGGAAGCTGATCACCCCCAGAACACCACCAGGACGAAGCAGGCCAATGGCCGCCTCCAGCCCCCTTTCCAGTGCGCCAAGCTCATCGTTTACGGCAATTCGGATTGCCTGGAAACTGCGCTTTGCCGGATGCTGATCCTTTTCTCTGGCCCCTTTGGGAATCGCCTTTTTAATGATATCCACCAATTCGCCCGTGCGCGTGATCGGCTGCCGGGCACGGGCTTCCAGGATCATCTGCACGATCCGGGCCGCCCATTTCTCCTCCCCATAGCGGTAGAGGATCTCTTTCAATTCTTCCCCGGAGGCTTCATTCACCAGCTCCGCGGCGGTTCTTCCACAGCTTTGGTCCATACGCATATCCAGAGCCGCATCCTGCATGTAGGAAAAGCCCCGTTCAGCGGCATCCAGCTGGTGGGAGGATACACCGATATCCAAAAGGATTCCATCCACAGCCTCAATCCCCTGCTCAGCAAGGAGATCCGCCATATCGCAATAATTCCCCGCGAGCAGCTTAAAACGCCCGGCGTAAGGAGCCAGATGGGCAGCTGCTGCTGCCCTGGCCTCTGCATCCCGATCAATACCCAGCAAAAAGGCATTCGGGGCACCGGCCTCAAGAACCAGGGCAGCATGGCCACCACCGCCTACGGTACCATCGACATAAATGCCACCGCTTCTTGGCTGCAAGGCCTCCAGCACCTGCTGGGACAAAACAGGGATATGTTTGAATTCGTTCGTCGTCATATTATCACTCCCGGGAAGAAAGAAGCATCCTCTTCATAGCTATCCGCTGAATCATCCCGATAAGCTTCCCATTTCTCTTTCGCCCAGATCTCCAGGCGGGTAGACATTCCAACAGAAACGATCTCCTTTTCGATTTCGGAATAGCTACGCAGGATCTGCGGAATGAGCACCCGGAACTGCTTATCGATCTCCGCCTCAAAGGCACCCGAGAATAAGGAGTGGGCAAAGCGGCGGGCTCGGGCATCATTGGAAGGTAGCTGGCTCATATTATCGACCACTTTTTCCCAGGATGCCATGGGGTAAACGTAAAGACTGCGGTCAAAGCCCTTCGTTATCATGAAGCGCTCACCCAGGCTTTCCCGAAATGCAGCCGGCACTATGTAACGCCCTTTCGCGTCAATGGAATGATTTACCTCACCGAACAGCATTTCTCCTCCATTTTCATCCACTTTACTCTATTTTACTCCACTGCATTGGATTTATTCGCCATTCCCTTCCTATTTCCTTTTTCTGCTTTTGCATCATCAGAGTTCTTTTTTATACAAAAAGAGAAGGAGGGCCACCATATCTGGTGGCCCTCCTTCTCTTGATAAGCAGATATTCAAAAGAATGAAAAAAATAGCCGAAAAAATTATTTTTTAATTCTTTTTCTGAGTAAAAAAAAGATCAGCAACAAGGCCAAAGCCAGAAGGAACCAAAAGCCGTATTGCATTTGTGAAACTGCCACAGCCCCACTCATAAAAAGGCTGACCAGCAGTCCAGCCAACAATTCACCCAAAGTGATCGACAGCAAAGAAGGAAGGAAGGGCAAATTCAGAAAGCTGGCAACCAAGGCACCCGTCCAGACACCTGTTCCCGGTAAAGGAACTGCGACCAGAAGGCAAAGTCCCACCATACCGCAGCGACGCACCTTTTCCTGATTGGCGGCAGTGTGCTGGCGCAGCCAATTCACCAGCTTTCTGAAAAAGCCCTTGTGGGCCAGAAAACGGAAAAATGCCTTTAAACCCAGAAGAAGGGGGACCACCGGCACAAAATTCCCGCTTACAGCCCAGAGGTAGGCGAGCAGAGGATCCAGCCCCCAAAACAAGCCCAGAGGGATCGCTCCGCGCAGTTCTGTCACAGGGAGCATAGAAAGGATAAAAACCCTCCAGCCCGGGGGGATCTCCTGCAGGCTTTCAATAATCGCCTCGACCATGAATCGTATCAAACCTCCATAATGAAAGATTCCTTGCGATATTTCTATGCATGGAAAAGAAGCAAAATACCCGCAAAGAAAAAGGCACGGGAGTCCGTGGACCCCGTGCCTAAACGTATTGAATTCACACAGGGGATTATTCGTTAACGACTTCTTCCTCGGTGCCTTCAGCCTCTTCAGGCTGATCTTCTTCCTCTACGCTTTCGTCAGTTTCCTGCCCTTCCTTTGCTTCTTCAAAAGCCTCTTCATCAATGGCGATCATACCACTATCATCAGAGCCTTCTTCTTCAACAGGGGCGTTATAGATCTGATCCAAAGCCTGGTAGTATTCCAGGAGGGACTTTGCATTGGTGTATTCCGTGCTGCTCTGATCGGTGAATCTGCCCATGTAATCTTCCATGACCTCTTCAACTGCTTCAATGCCATCAACACTGAAGAGGAACTGGGTATAATCCTGCACCACGCCGTAGGTGGCGCTGGTGGCATAGGCCTTATCAAAATTCACACGGGCATCATCATAATTCGTAGCATAATACTGCGCATAAGCCAAATCAGAAAGCAGAGCAGCCTCACCTTCAGCATTCAAGCTTTCAGGAGCCAGCTCGATAGCTTTTTTGTAATATTCAACCGCATCAGTGGCGGCATCCATCTGCATCAGCATATAGCTGGCAGTCAAGTCGGCATCGGTTCCGCTTGCCTCACTGGCAGCCATACCGGCATACTGAGACAGAGTCATATAATTCTGCGCAGTGCTGCTGGCGGTGTTATAATCGATTTCATCGATATTTTCGGGGGTGTTTTCAGCGAGATACTGCTCATACTGCTCAACCATCTCGGCAGCAGTCATTTCAGCATCAGCAGGCATGCCGTAATCATTGGAGTTCCACACAGCAAAGGAGCCCACGATACCGATGGCCAACAGAGCGACAACGATCAACAGGATGGTACGATTTTTTTTCGTCGAACGACGAATCTTTTGCATGAACACAAGAAATTCCTCCTAAGTATAAAGAGACTAGCTGATTTTTATGCACGGCTAAAAGATAGTATAGCATATCAATGTCATTCGTGCAAGAAAAACTCGCTTAATTTCTTCATCAACTTAGTTCTTTTAAGCAATCTTTGCATACGCCATAACATTCCAAGCGATATGAATCCACACGGCCCGGAGCTGCACTGGAAAGACGTTCTTCCAGCCCAATATCTTCCGCCGGGAAATCCAGCACCCGCCCGCAGTGTGCGCAGACGAAATGATAGTGCGGCAAGGGGTTGCCGTCAAAGCGGCTCTGCGCTTTCCCATAATTCAGCTCCTGGATCTTCCCTTCTTCCAAAAGGACCTGCAAATTCCGATAAACGGTTCCCAGGCTGATGTCCGGGATCTGCTTTCTCGCCTCTTCAAAAATCCAATCCGCAGTAGGGTGACTGTATGTGGAGCAAAGGATCTCCTGGATCAGACGTTTTTGCTTGGTCATACGTTTTTGTCTGGAAACATTTTGTTGGAGGTTTTCTGTCATACTGAAATCTCCTTTACTTTTTTTACCGCTCAGTTCAGGCGAATATCCGTATTACGGGCGGCATCCTCATCAAAATAACGCGTCAAGCCCAAACGCTGTGCAAAAGCGTCCTCCACCTCGGAAATCAAGCGAAAAAAACGCCCCTCGGCAAACAAATAATTGCTGATATTCGGCTCTTTGGAAAGGCTCAGGAAAAGGCGTTCAAATTCCTGGCTGTCTTCAGAGATATCCTCACCCAGCATGGCAGCCATACGCAGGTTCAGCTGCTGCTGCCGCAATTCATTCAGCATATAGGAGTGATCCGCGTCTGCCTCCAGGAGCTGGCGCGCTTCCAAGAACTGATGGTATTCATGGCTTTGGCAGAGCAGCTCCACCAATTCATCAGCGCGTTTCCGGAGCAGACGGCGATAATCCACAGCATCCTTACTTTTTGCGCATTTATCTTCTACCATAATATCACCTTCAAAAAATTTTTTCAATAACAATTATCAATACTAGCAAAATTATTTTAATCTATTTTTCGCGGGAAAGCAAGCACCAGCCGAAAAACAAGGCATATAATCTCATAAAGAAAAAAGCAGGAGGGCTTCATGATGATTGTCTACACCATCCAAAGCGGCGATACCCTCTGGAAAATCGCCCAAAGCAACCAGCTGGCACTGGATGCCTTGCTCTTCGCGAACCCGCAAATCACCGATCCGAACCAGATCTTTGTTGGCCAGGTCATCAATATCCCACAGATCTGGCAGGCAGTACGCCCGGAGAATGTCCCTTTCCCCCTGCCCACGCCGGAACTGGAGCCAGAGCCTCCCTGCACAGACCGCATGGGCGAACGCCCCTGCATATACCTGGCCAGGGAGGGAGAAAGCCTGGAGAGTATCGGACATTCCCTGATGATCCCTCTTTCCCGGCTTTTGTATTTCAATCTGCGCTACGGGAAGCGGGAGCCGCTGCCGGAAGGAGCCCGGATCATTATCCCGGAAGCGGAAATTCAGCCTCTTTCACCTCTTCTGCCCGGCCCCGGCTATGAGGAAAAGCCATGGAAAAGCAGAGTCTGACTGCAGCGCACCAATAGAGGAAAGCAGCCCATGAAAAGCAAGTCCCTGCAGACAGCTTCGCTGAACAGCATAAATAACGAAGAAGCAGCCGCCTGTCCGGGCGGCTGCTTTCTGTTCGCATGAAATTACTCAGCCACTGCTTCGTTCAGCGCTACCATCAGCGCATCCACATCGATGCCATGGGCAGTAGCACCTTCTTCAATGCTTTCAAAGTGGGCAGCCGCGCAACCCAGGCAACCCATGCCCATACCCATCAGGACTTCAGCGGCCTGGGGCCATTTCTGAACGACTTCCATGATACCCATTTCTTTTTCAATCATTGCCATGTTCTTTCCTCCAAAACAAACGAGATATTGAGACAAGGGTATTTTGACCCCATTCAGTATATCACAATACATTAAAAAAGCAAGCACTCTGCTTATTTTTCATCCAGCGAGTACATTTCCCACAAAAAAGACCGTGGTTCTTTCTGTTTCCGTCTTCCGGCCCGAAAAAACTCTCGTTCCTTTTATTTCACGACCACATTTTCGGGGCCGATCCTCTCCTTCAGCGTCTCCAGCATTCTGTGATCCAGACCCACAGAAGCAATACCGGGAAAAGGCACATAGCGTTGTGTATCCCGGAAGTAGATCTCCACCTGCACCAATCCGGGGCAGGAAAGCAAAAAGCCCCGCAGCTGCATTTGCAGATCCACATCTTTTGCGGAAGGCAGGCGCAGGTAAAGCTTACAGGGCTCCACCAGCTCGCTCACGCTGATTTCCGGATCACCTGCAGGTGCAAAACCCGTAAACCACGCAT
>JAUMYD010000041.1:0-4982 GCA_030528765.1 Bacillota bacterium | reverse complement strand
TACGATCATTTTGCCATCACAAATCTTATTCCGGAAGGCTTCATATACACGAGGGAAAACAGTGCAACGCAGAGAAGAGGCTCCATCCTCCAAAGTGAAATTGGCCATCGCATCACCCTTTTTGGTGAAGCGCCGCTGCGTTCCATAAATCATACCGGCCACAGTCACCTCCGAACCATCTTCAGAACAGATCAAGGCATCCAGCTGGTGGCTGATTTTCCGCTGCACATAGGATTTATAATCCTCAAAAGGATGCCCGGTCACATAAAAGCCCAGCATTTCCCGTTCCATATCCAGCAATTCTTTCTTGGAAAACTCTGCCTGAATATCCAGATCGATATCCGGGGTTTTCTGCTGCTGATCCAGACCAAAATCAAAAAGGGACAGCTGATTGCTTTCCTTATCAGCCTGCAAACGCTTGCTCAGCTCCAGCTCCTTGTCAATAGAGGCCAGCATAGTGGCCCGGTTCAGACCCAAAGAATCCAGAGCACCGCAGCGGATCAGGCTTTCCAGCATCTTCTTATTCAGGGCCATACGCTGGCAAAGATCTTCCATGGAAGTGAAGTTTCCGTGGGCCCGCCGCTCTGCCACGATTTCCCGCACAGCCTCCCGGCCCACATTTTTCACCGCAGCCATGGCAAAACGAACCTTCCCATTGACCACGCCGAATTTCTCGCCGCTTTCATTGATATCCGGCGGCAGGACCTCAATGCCCAAAGAACGGCAATGATCGATATACTTCGGAAGTTTTTCCGGGGAGCCCATCATGGAAGTCATAGTGGCAGCCATAAATTCCGGGGTATAATTAGCTTTGAGCCAGGCTGTTCTGTAAGAGACCAGGGCATAGGCTGCGCTATGGCTCTTATTGAATCCGTATTCACCGAATTTTTTCAGCAGCTCGAAAATATCCGCTGCAATTTTTTCACCAATACCGTGGGCAATGCAGCCGCTAACAAAATCCTTTCGGGCGCCATCGATGATCTCCATTTTTTTCTTGCCCATGGCACGGCGGATCATATCTGCCTTACCCAGGGAGAAGCCGCCCAGAGCCTGCACCACCTGCATCACCTGCTCCTGGTAAAGGATCACACCATAGGTTTCAGCTGTGATGCTTTCCAAAGAGGGGTGCATATATTTTACCTTTTTCTTTCCGTGCTTGCCATCAATAAAATCATCTACCATGCCGCTACCCAGCGGGCCGGGACGATAGAGTGCCACCAGGGCGATGATATCCTCAAAGCGTTCCGGGTGCAGATCCCGCAGAATACGCCGCATGCCATCGCTTTCCAGCTGGAACACAGCCAACGCGTCCCCTTCACAAAGCATCTTAAAGGTAGCAGGATCATCCAAAGAAATGGTATCGATATTCACCACTTCGCCACGACTGTCCCGAATGTTTTCCAAGGCATCATCGATCACGGAAAGGGTACGCAGGCCCAGCAGGTCCATTTTCACCAGCCCACACTCTTCCACCTGCTCTTTGGCATACTGCGTGGTAATGCTGCCATCCTTGCTGTCCTTCTGTACCGGCATATAGCTGATCAGCTCTTTCTGGGCGATGGCCACGCCGGCGGCATGCTTCCCACAGTGGCTGGGCATGCCCTGTATCTTATCCGCGATATCCAGCAGCTCCCGGGCGATGGGATTATTCTCATACTCTGCTTTCAGATCCGGGCTGGCCTGCACCGCATCCTTGACCGTGGGATGCTTGGGAACCTTATCCTCACCATAGGTTCGGCGGAAATACTCCTTGATATCAGGCTCTTCCGGCATCAGCTTCACGATGCGATCCGCATCGGCATAGGGAACATCCAGCACCCGGCCAACGCTTTTTACCGCACCCTTCATCAGCATTACGTTAAAGGTGACGATCTGGGAAACCTTATCCTCACCGTATTTATGCACCAGATAATCTACCACTTCACCGCGGCGGACATCAGAAATATCCGTATCAATATCCGGCGGCGTCACGCGCTCCGGATTTAAAAAACGTTCGAACAGCAGATCATATTTCAACGGGTCAATATCCGTGATCCCCAGGCAATAGGCAACCACAGAGCCGGCGGCACTGCCGCGGCCGGGGCCCACGGAGATCCCGTTTTCCCGGGCATAATTGATCATATCCCAAACGATGAGAAAATAGCCGGGAAAATCCAGAGAAACGATGATATCCAGCTCATACTCCATCCGTTTCCGAATTTCCGGCGTAATTATCGGGTAGCGCTTCTGCAGCCCCTGCTCACAGAGCTCCCGCAGGTAGCTGACCAGATCATAACCCTTCGGAACCTGATACCGGGGCATAAACAGAGTGCCGAAGCTCAGGTTCACATTGCAACGCTCCGCGATCTTCACGGTATTGCTGATGGCCTCCGGGCATTCCGGAAAAAGACGAGCCATTTCCTCCTCTGTTTTCATGTAGAACTGGTCGTTGGCAAAGCGCATACGGTTCGGATCGCTGCGCAGCTTACCGGTTTGGATGCAGAGCAGGATGTCATGCATTTCCGCATCCGCTGCATCAACATAGTGCAGGTCGTTCGTGACTACCAGAGGAATATCCAGCTCTTTTGCGATACGGATCAGCTCCGGCGCGCACTTTTTCTCTTCGATCAGGCCGTGATCCTGCAGCTCTATGAAGTAATTCTCCTTCCCGAAGATTTCCTGATACTCCCTTGCCAGCTCCCTGGCCTGCTGTAACTGCTCGCTGAGGATCAGCTCCGGCAGTTCCCCGGCGATACAGGCAGAAAGGCAGATCAGGCCTTCATGATACTGCCGCAGGAGTTCCTTATCCACCCGGGGCTTATAATAAAAGCCCTCCAGAAACCCCTGGGAAACCAGGCGGCAGAGGTTCTCGTAGCCGGTGTTGTTTTCGGCCAGCAAAACCAGGTGGCAGGCACTGTCCCCCCGCCGCCCAACACGGGAAAAACGGTCGCCGGAGACATAAACCTCACAGCCGATGATGGGTTTGATGTTTTTGGATTTACATTTCTTATAAAAAGTGATCGCGCCGTACATGACACCATGATCCGTGATCGCACAGGCAGGCATTCCATAATCCGCAGCCCGATCCACCAGATCCTCGATCTTGGCGGCACCATCCAGCAGGCTGTATTCCGTATGATTATGCAAATGAACAAAAGCCATTCTTTCCTCCCTGTTTATATCTTCGCCGGCGGCAGACAGTCCCCTTTGATATAGCCATGCTCTGCCATACTGTAGCAGGTATCCCCGGCAGCGATCACATGATCCACCAAAGTAATCCCGACCGCATCCAGGCAGCGGCTCAGCTCATTGGTCACATGGACATCCTGCGAGCTGGGCTTCAGAGTTCCGGCGGGATGATTATGCGTCAGCGCCACAAAGCAGGCATGGTGCCGTAGGGCGATCTCCACAGCGTTTCTGGGATCTACATTGGCAGAGCCCAAGGTCCCTTTGCTGAGCAGCTCTGTTTTGGTAAGCCGGTGCTGCGCATCCATGCATATCATATAGATGTATTCATACGTATGCCCAATAAACAGATTATGGGCATATTCTGCCAGTGTTCGCCGATTCTTAAAAAACGGCCTGGGGCCAAAGGCATCCAGCTGGTAGAAACGAAAGAACTCCGGCATCATGGTCAGGAGCGTAGCCGTATTCTGCCCCACCCCGGGAAGCTTCATCAGCTCATGGTAATCCGCATTCAAAACGGCAGAAAAGCTGCCAAAATGATCGATCAGCTGATGGGCCAGCTCATTCGTATCCTTATAGGGGATCGCATAAAAGAGAAGCAGCTCCATAGCCTGATAAGCAGGCATGCCATCCATTCCCTGACTCAATGCCTGCTCCTTCAGGCGCTGCCTGTGCCCCTGATGGAGATTCTTCTTTTTTGCCGCTGCTTCTTCGGCCTCCACAGCGGGATTATTCTCTACCCTGCTTTCATTCGTCATCGTTATTCTCTCCGAAATTCGCTTGAATCAGCTCCTGAAGCTGATCCTCCTCCAACTGCCAATAACTTGCACCCTGGATCGTGACAAAATCTCCGGGAAGCGTACTGCTTTCGATATTCTCTGCCTGCAGGGAAAGCATGGACAGGCCCAGGCGAAACAGATAAGGGCCCGGGAGATCCGTCTCCACCATTTTTCCGATTTCCACCAAAAGCTGTGGGAGCTTAAAAACCCCGGTGCTGCTGGTGCATTTCTCGACCAGAGCCTTCAGAAATTTCTGCTGCCGCCCCACGCGGGTAATATCCCCCAGCGCATCCTGGCGATATCGCACATACTGCAGGGCCTGCTCGCCATTAAGTGTCTGAAGCCCCGCTTCAATATCGATCAGACCGTCATAGGTCTGGTAATACATGCGCTTATCCACTTCAATTTCCACACCACCCAAAACATCCACAATGTTCTCAAAGCCATTGAAATCCGTCACTGCATAATAATCAACAGGGACATTCAAAAGCTGCTCTGTAGTGGAGCGAAGCAGTTCGATCCCTCCGTAGGCATGGTTCAGCTTGTCCCGCCCATGTCCCTCGATCTCCACCAGCGTATCCCTGGGCAGAGAAAGGAGGAAAAGAGATGGCTCGTCCAAACGAACCTGCGCCAGAATGATGGTATCTGCCCGGCCGCTGATCCCCAGCTCCGGATTTTCATCGCTGCCCACGATCAGCACATTCAGGGCCCGCTCGGATTGGATCAGGCCGGAATCCGCATCCCTCTGCGGGATCAGAGAGCCTGCAAAAAACAGCCAATAGCAGAAAAGCAGCAAAGCAGCCAGGGCTAACAAGAAAACAATGCCCCGAAAGCTCAATTTTTTGCTTCTGGTCATAAGAACCTCCTTTGCCTCCCGCCGGAAAGGCTCTCTTCCAAGCAGAAGAACAGCTTGACTCCTCTTCAATAGCATAGTATAGCACATCCTGTCAAAAACTGCCAGAGCAAAGAAGAGACAGGGAACAGGAACTATATCTTTTCAAGCAGGATCCAGCCCCACAGGAAAAGGGCCTGTCCCAC